>CALLHT010000087.1 GCA_938009335.1 uncultured Rhizobiaceae group bacterium | reverse complement strand
TTTGAGCGACGCTCTTACATTGTCGTCAATCAAACAGCCAGATCATCCTGGCCTTGGTTTGATGACTGCATCGCCTCCCTGCTAGACTTGCACAAATAATCACAGGCATCATCATGAAACATCAATTCCAGCAGGACCCTCATAAAACGCCGGGGTTTTTCGAAAACAATCTTCAGTCAGCCATCGGACGGCAGGTCCGAGCAATCCGCCAGCAGAAGAAGTTGACCATTCCCAAACTTGCGCAGGAAATGGGCATCTCAAACGGCATGTTGTCAAAAATCGAGAACGGCCAAACTGCACCCTCACTCGGCACGCTTCTTTCTATCTCGCAGGCTTTGAGCGTTCCGCTCACCACCCTCTTCAAAGGATTCGAGGAAGCACGAGAAGCCATGCATGTGAAAGCGGGGGATGGTGTTGAAGCAGAGCGCGCAGGCACCCGTTCAGGTCATCAATACAATCTGCTCGGAAGCATCACCGGATCAGCAGGCGTGACTGTCGAACCTTACCTCATTAGCTTGAACCACTCATCAGATACATTTCCCGCGTTCCAACATGAAGGCGTAGAGTTTCTCTATATGCTGGAAGGTCAGGTCAAATACCACCATGGCCGTGAAACCTATCATCTTGAGCCGGGCGATAGCCTTATCTTTGATGCTGATGCTCCGCATGGCCCTGAAGACCTGATAGAACTACCCGCGCGGTACCTCTCGATCATCTGTTACCCCAAGGAAAATTGAGTTTAGATTTTTTCTTTTTATGAATAAAATGTTCGCAAGGGGAAACACTTCTTGCAGCATCGGTTTTTTGGGTTAGCTTTAATCTCAGAAAAACAGGATTAAACTCATGTGCGGAATTGTTGGCTTATTCTTAAAAGACAAATCGCTTGAACCTCAATTGGGCAGCATGCTGACAGACATGCTGGTGACCATGTCAGATCGTGGACCAGATAGCGCTGGGATCGCCGTCTATCGTGGAGCAGATGATGGTCAAGTGAAGATCACCGTTCAATCGCCCAACCCGGATGAGGATTTCAAAACGCTTGGCAAAGACCTGGGCGTTGATGTTACCCGCATTGATACGCATGCGATTATTGCTTGCTCTGAGAAAGACGCTCCAGTCATCCGCGAAAAAATTAAAGCAAATCCAAACCTACGGGTTATGTCTGCAGGAGATGCTATTGAGATTTACAAAGAAATCGGCCTTCCAAACTCTGTGGCTGAGCGTTTCGACATTCCAAAACTTCAAGGCACGCACGGCATCGGGCACACCCGCATGGCGACGGAAAGCGCAGTAACAACGCTTGGCGCACATCCGTTTTCGACCGGCCCTGATCAATGCCTTGTGCATAATGGTTCTCTTTCCAATCACAATTCTCTTCGCCGCCAACTGGCACATGAAGGTGTGACAGTTGAAACCGAGAATGACACGGAAGTCGCAGCAGCGTATCTGACTTGGAAGATGCAAGAAGGTGCAAATCTGGGTGAGGCATTGGAAGCCGGCATTCAAGACCTCGATGGCTTCTACACGTTTGTTGTGGGCACAAAAAACGGCTTCGGCGTGTTGCGTGACCCAATCGCCTGCAAGCCTGCAGTGCTTGCAGAAACAGATCAATACGTGGCCTTTGGTTCAGAATATCGCGCATTGGTGAACCTGCCCGATATTGAGCAGGCGCGTGTTTGGGAACCAGAACCTGCAACTGTGTATTTCTGGGAGCAATAAAATGGAAGCGCTCGATCTCACAGAACTCGAACTCCGGTCCGTCAACGAAACCCTTCAGGCAGAGGGTAATGGTTCAAACAAAGCATTTGAGATTACCAACCCCCGTGGCAGTCACGCCATTGCCGTGGGTATTGATGCGCCCATTACCGTAACCGTGAAAGGCTCAACCGGCTACTATTGCGCAGGCATGAACAAACAAGCGACCGTTAATGTTACCGGCTCTGTTGGTCCCGGCGTTGCTGAGAATATGATGTCAGGCAAAGTCGTCATCGAAGGCGATGCCAGTCAGTATGCAGGTGCAACTGCGCATGGCGGATTATTGGTGATCAAAGGCAATGCGTCCAGCCGTTGCGGCATTTCCATGAAAGGCATTGATATTGTCGTACATGGCAACATCGGCCACATGAGCGCTTTCATGGCTCAGGCCGGAACTCTTGTGGTGCTTGGAGATGCGGGCGACGCCCTTGGCGACAGTCTTTACGAAGCGCAGATTTTTGTGCGCGGCGACGTTAAATCCTTAGGCGCGGACTGCGTCGAAAAAGAAATGCGCCCCGAGCATGTTGAGAAACTCTCAAAACTTCTTAACGAAGCCGAAGCGGACGCCAAGCCGGAGGAATTCCGCCGTTACGGATCCGCTCGCCAACTGTATAATTTCGACATCGACAACGCGGGAGCCTACTAATGGACGAAACACCAAGGACTCATCCCGTTCAACCATGGACGTTTGACGAATACACAAACTCATATATTCGCCGGGCGGCCGCGACTGGCATCTACGATATCAGAGGTGGCGGTGCTAAACGACGCGTTCCGCATTTCGACGACCTATTATTCCTCGGCGCATCCATGTCCCGTTATCCTCTCGAAGGGTACCGCGAGAAGTGCGAGACATCGGTTAAGCTGGGTACCCGCTTTGCCAAGAACCCGATCGAACTGGACATTCCAATCACCATCGCCGGCATGAGTTTCGGCGCACTTTCAGGCCAAGCCAAAGAAGCGCTTGGACGCGGTGCCAATGCAGCTGGCACATCCACCACCACAGGTGATGGTGGCATGACACCGGAAGAGCGTGGTCATTCGGACAAGCTGGTGTATCAGTATTTGCCATCTCGCTATGGCATGAATCCGGACGATCTGCGCAAGGCGGATGCAATTGAAATCGTGGTCGGCCAAGGCGCGAAACCTGGCGGTGGCGGGATGCTGCTGGGCCAGAAGATATCGGATCGCGTGGCAGAAATGCGAACCTTGCCGAAAGGTATTGATCAGCGCTCAGCCTGTCGCCACCCCGATTGGACCGGACCAGACGATCTGGAAATCAAAATCTTGGAACTTCGCGAGATCACCGGCTGGAAGGTTCCGATTTACATTAAAGTCGGTGGCGCGCGTCCTTACTTTGACACTACACTCGCCGTAAAAGCTGGTGCAGATGTCGTGGTGCTGGATGGTATGCAGGGCGGCACCGCAGCGACACAAGATGTATTTATTGAACATGTCGGCCAACCCACACTTGCTTGCATCAGGCCAGCAGTTCAGGCGCTGCAAGACCTAAATATGCATCGTAAGGTACAGCTTGTTTTATCAGGCGGCATTCGCACTGGCGCAGACGTTGCGAAAGCTTTGGCCCTTGGAGCTGATGCGGTTTCTATTGGCACTGCCGCACTCATTGCTTTGGGTGACAATGATCCAGCGCTAGAAGCTGAATATCAAAAGCTTGGCACCACAGCTGGAGCATATGATGACTGGCACGAAGGCAAGGACCCGGCAGGCATTACCACGCAGGATCCGGAGCTTGCAGCACGCCTTGATCCAGTTGCTGCTGGGCGTCGTCTTGCCAATTATTTGAAAGTCATGACTCTGGAAGCCCAAACAATTGCACGGGCATGTGGAAAAAATCACGTACTTAATCTTGAACCGGAAGACCTTTGCGCGCTTACTGTAGAAGCGTCCGCAATGACAGGCGTTCCGCTTTCGGGGACAAACTGGGTACCAGGTCAGGGCAATGGATACTGATCCGGAGAAATAAAAAGGGAGATATCAATCATGGCCAAAGATCTGGCGAAATTTGCAGCAGACAAAGGGGTGCGTTTTTTCCTCTTCAATTTCACAGACCTGTTCGGCGTTCAGCGCGCAAAGCTGGTTCCTGCCGAGGCCGTGGGCGACATGCAAAAATCCGGCGCCGGGTTCGCCGGGTTCGCAAGCTGGCTCGATATGACCCCTGCCCATCCCGATATGTTCGTGATGCCGGACGCGGACACTGTCATTCAACTTCCCTGGAAACCTGAAATTGCTTGGGTTGCGGGCGACCCGTGGATGGACGGAGCGCCGGTTGCGCAAGCTCCACGAAACGTATTGAAAGCGCTTAATGCCCGCGCTTCCAAACATGGCATCAAGATGATGTCTGGCGTTGAGCCGGAATTTCATCTGATCAACGAAGACGGCACTGCCATCTCGGATGACCGAGATACACAGGAAAAGCCATGTTATGATCAAAGTGCCCTGCTCCGCCGATATGACGTAATCTCAGAAATCTGTTCAACCATGATTGATCTTGGCTGGGGACCGTATCAAAACGACCACGAAGACGCGAACGGCCAGTTTGAAATCAATTGGGATTTTGGGGATTGTCTTCAAACCGCAGATCAACACGCATTCTTCAAATTCATGGTGAAAGCAATTGCTGAGAAACACGGTCTTCGCGCTACCTTTATGCCGAAACCGTTTTCAAATCTCACAGGCAATGGATGCCACGTACACCATTCGCTTTGGTCTGAAGATGGAAAAACCTGTGTCTTTGCAGATGATAAGGGTGAGTTGGGTCTTTCAGAAATGGCATATCATTTCCTCGGCGGGCTAATGGCCCATGGCGCATCCATGTGTGCGATTACCAACCCGACGGTGAACAGCTATAAGCGCATCAATGCGCCCGCCACCCTCTCCGGTGCAACCTGGTCCCCCTCCTCCGTTACCTACGGCGGCAATAACAGAACGCATATGGTGCGCATACCAGATGCAGGGCGTTTAGAATTCCGTCTCGCCGATGGCGCAGCAAATCCTTACCTCCTACAGGCTGTTCTGTTGGCAGCGGGCCTTGATGGTCTGGAGCGCAAGCTTGATCCAGGCAAGCGCCTAGACATCGACATGTACACAGAAGGTCATAAAGTGCGAGGCGCAAAAAAACTGCCGCTTAATATGCTGGATGCGCTTCGTGAGTTCCAGAAAGACAAATACCTCTGCGAGACGATGGGCAAAGAATTCTCAGATGCCTATATCAATTTGAGAAACCGCGAATGGAACCAGTTCACCCATCACCTCACACAGTGGGAACGCGATCAAACGCTAGATTGCTAATGACTATTTCGCATTTGGGGTAAACAGTGTTTCACCATTGATGGAGTAGGCGCCGATGAGTTTCTGCGCCTTTTCACCAACAAGCCATTCTTCGAGGCGATCTGCATCCGTTGCATTCACATGCGGGTGCTTTGCTGAATTTATTGGCAAATACGCATACTGGTTAAACAACACGGGATCTCCTTCAAAATGAAGCTGCAAGTCTCCTTTGTTTGCAAAGTTCAACCAGCTTGCGCGGTCCGCCATGATGTAAGCATTCATTCCGCTAGCTGTATTGAGCGCTGCCCCCATGCCGGCCCCCACTTCGCGGTACCAAGCAGAATCGAAAGTGTTTGCACCAAAACCCGCCGACTCCCATAGAGCAAGTTCCTTCTTGTGGGTTCCGCTGTCATCTCCACGGCTCACAAAGAGGGATTTGGATTTCTCAATTAGAGTGAGGACTTCGTCCGCATTAATCGAGCCTGTAATCTTCGCAGGATCGCTCTTGGGGCCAATAAAAACAAAATCGTTATACATGATTTCGCGACGGTGCGTGGCAAACCCATCTGAGACAAAGGCATCTTCAGCTTTCCTTGAGTGAACCAGAATTGCATCCACATCACCCGCACGACCAAGCTTGATTGCTTGGCCAGTGCCAACAACCAAAAGCTGCACTTCCAATCCAAGATCCTTCTTAATCTCAGGAAGAAGCACATCAGAAAGACCGGAATTATTGAACGATGTCGTTACTGCAATCAAAACTTCTCGAGCTTGAGTGATGTTGGAGAAAGCCAAACACACGAGAAGAGACAATAAGAAACGTGAGAGTTTCCTCATAAAACAACGCCCTGACAAATGCATCCAAACACGAACCTAAAAATACCAAATTTCAGAAATAGCCCAGTCAATATTCTCATCCAAACCCTTTGATCACTATACCTATCATGGTCTGAATATTTACTACATTTTTATCAACCAAGTTAAAGGTGTGCTAATCATCAAGAATCAAACTGTTGACAATGTTCTACACCCAATTGATTATATTGCTACGTACGTAATACGCTAGATTCGCCTAACTCATACAATCAAACAAACAACGTTTTGGCGGTTATCTGCATGAGTAACGTATTGCCACGTGACAGGGTGGGTATAAAATGTTGGGTAAGTGTGTGACCAAATTCAGTCAATGGCTGAGTGTTGTGCAATGCTGTATCATAATTATGTGGACAGCGTTATTTGTTTTGCTGCCTACATCGCAGGCAATAGCTGTTCCTCTGAGCTGCATTACCCCCGGCGCATCCGTCTCTGGCACCTTGAACGTAAATAATGGCACCGTAACAGAACCCTTAAACATTACTGGCCTTGCTGTTGGGGACGAAATCATCATTGATGTCACCGCTACAACCGGCGGTCAACGAACCGTAGATTTTAATCTAACCGCAGGCTCAGGAACCGGACCAACACCTGCTTCTTTGGCCCTTAATTCAAATGGCGCAACTGGCAGCACGACCTTTACAAACAGTAATGCAGCCGGAACCGCTGATATTGATATTACCCTTAGTTCTACTCAAAATGGCAATCGTGAAATAAGCTGGACAGCAACTTGCGTTGCTAACGCGGCCGCAACCGTCTCGATTGCCAATACAACCGATGCTGCGGAACCCGCAACCAATGGCGTGATGACCGTGACGCAAACCGCTGTCACCACCACCAATACCGTGATTGCCTATTCGATTGCCGGTAGCGCCACCGCAGGGGACGATTATACGCCGCTTTCCGGCACCGTCACCATTCTTGCAGGCGCAACCACGGCGACAATTGATATTCCTGTGATTGATGATGCGATTGTTGAAGGCGCAGAGACGGTCGAG
>CALLHT010000086.1 GCA_938009335.1 uncultured Rhizobiaceae group bacterium | reverse complement strand
GGTCCCGGTTGGAGCCGGGGAACAGGATGACGGAGGATTTCATTGGAGTATCATTTCTGCCTTGATTGCTTCGAAAAACTGGCGGGAAACCTCGTCGGCTTCAAACTTTGAAGACGCCTTTGTTGTCATTTTTACCAAAGTGGTTTCATCACCGAGAATGAATGAGGAAATGAAAAAGTTGTCGAGCACCTTCTTGGTCGCGCTCAAGCCTTCAACATTGCCCAATTGAAACCCTTTAACGGTATCGCATTGCAAGAGAAGATCGAGCGAGCGATTGCATTTGGCTTTTGCTTTCTTTGCAGCCTGTGGGCCCAGGCCGCCAAACTCATTACGTTTTCCAAGCCGGATGTTGACGAGGATTTGACTGTCACAATTTGCGCATTCCAATTGCAACTCGCTTACGGCTTGCTCTTTCACGGTCCAATTGCGGTCTGCAAAGGGAGAAACATTTACAGAGGTCAGATCAGTGAGCAACATGTTTGCTGAAGCAGCACATGTCAGGCCTAGAGCGATTGCAAGGGTTGAAAGTGGTTTTGCGAACGTTGTGACTAAGTTCATTCAAGAATCTCCACGGCGTAGTCTTCGATGACGGTATTCGCCAGAAGCTTCTCGCACATGTCGGCAAGTTGGCTTTCGGCGTCTTTTGCTGAACCGGAAAGTTCAACATCAAACACCTTACCTTGCCGGACGCTCTCAATCCCATCAAAACCCAGTGATGCAAGACCTCCTTCGATTGCCTTACCTTGAGGATCCAAAACGCCGTTCTTAAGGGTGACGGTTACTCGAGCCTTTGTCACAACTATTCCTTTGTATCGTCATTGCTGGAAACCAGTACCGGACCGGTGCCACGCTGAGGTTCGTTCTTCTGCATGATGCCAAGACGGTTGGCGACTTCCTGATAGGCTTCAACCAACCCGCCTAAACCTTTGCGGAAGCGGTCTTTGTCCATCTTTTCCTGTGTATCCAAATCCCACAAGCGGCAGGAGTCCGGTGAAATTTCATCCGCAACAACGATGCGCATGACGTCATTTTCCCAAAGACGGCCCATCTCGATTTTGAAATCCACCAATTGAATGCCGATGCCTGCAAAAAGGCCGGACAGGAAGTCGTTCACGCGAATAGCAAGCGCCATGATGTCGTCGATTTCTTGCGGAGAAGCCCATCCGAATGCGGTGATATGTTCTTCGGCGACGAGGGGATCGCCCAATTCGTCTTTCTTATAGCAGAATTCAATGATTGAGCGGGGCAGTACTTCACCCTCGGGGATGCCAAGACGCTCGCTCAAGGTTCCCGCGGCAATGTTGCGAACAATGACCTCGATTGGAATAATTTCGACTTCTTTGATCAATTGCTCACGCATGTTAATGCGCTTGATGAAGTGGTTCGGGATGCCGATCCGCGTCATCTGCTTGAAGATGTGTTCTGAAATGCGGTTGTTCAGAACGCCTTTACCGTCAACAATTTCATGCTTTTTCTTGTTGAACGCGGTTGCATCATCCTTGAAGAACTGGATTAAAGTTCCCGGTTCCGGGCCCTCATATAGGATTTTGGCCTTGCCTTCATAAATACGGCGGCGTTTTTTCATGAGTTTATGTCCTGGCGTTTAAAAGTTTGAAGCCGCGGGCAAACCCCGATTCGGGTTTTTAGTCGGTTGGTCTTGTATTAAGACATCGCTGCGGCAACCTCAAGAACCCCAATTCATCTGCGCACAACGAAGTTTATCTTTTGTCTACTTCAAATCGCGCGAATCCATGATTATATGCAACCTATGAATTTGATCAGGAGAGACTTATGAGTGGATTTGACGAGCGTGGAGACGCATTTGAAAAGAAGTTTGCCCATGACGCGGAGCTTCAATTCAAAGCTCAAGCACGTCGCAACAAGTTGCTGGGCGAGTGGGCAGCTGAGAAACTTGGCAAAACAGGCGATCAAGTTGCTGACTATGCAAAAGAAGTTGTCCGCTCAGACTTTGACGAGCCGGGTGATGAAGATGTTTATCGCAAAATCAGCGAGGATTTCTCCAATGCAGGCGTAGACCAATCCGAAGATCAAATTCGCCAAACCATGGCAGAGCTCATGGCAACGGCCATTGATCAGATCAAGAATGAAGCATGATTGATCGTCTGGTAAACGGTCTGGCAGGCGATAAGCCGCTTTTCGCCTGCTGGAGTGGGTATCGTGACCCGCAAGTTGTGCGTTCGCTCGCTGAACAGGACTTCGATGTTGTTGTGTTTGACGCGCAACACGGGTTTCATGATGAAACGAGCATCTTAAACGCGCTGCCCGGTGTTTTGGCTGCTGGTAAGTCGCCAATTGTGCGTTTACCGCTTGATCGTTGGGACATGACCCAGAAGCTTCTGGATTTTGGTGTTTTGGGTGTTGTTGCGCCGATGATCAACACCAAGCAAGACGCAGAAACGTTCGCGGCTTCGGCAAAATATCCAACTTTGGGCGCGCGCTCGTTTGCGCCACGATATGCGGCCTCTCTTTATAACCTTCCGGTCAATGATTACGTCTTGAAAGCCAATCAATCCACATTGGCACTGGCGCAAGTGGAAACCCGCGAAGCGTATGAAAATCTGGATGATATTCTTTCGGTTGATGGGATCGACGGAATTTTAATGGGCCCGTCTGACTTTTCGATTTTCATGACCGGCAATCAAATTCCGGACGCTTATGGACCGGACACAATCGAAGCGGTTGAAGATGTAGCCAAGCGCACGCGCGCTGCGGGTAAGATTGCGTCTGCGTTCTGCCTGACTGCCGAGCATGCTAATCAGCTCGTCGGGTTTGGATATCAATTGATTTCCATCACCATGGATGGATCGATTGTCGGGGCAGGAGCTGCCAAAGCGTTTGAGGGTATCAAACGCTAGAGTTTGATCTGGTTCAAGAACCTTGAAAACACCATGAGACCTTCCGGCCATGGACCGTGACCGGATTCGTGATTGATATGGCCGCTTTCACCAGCGTCCATAAACATCGATCCCCAAGCCGCTGCCATGTCTTCTGCTTTTTCATACGCACAGAAATGGTCATTGCGGCTGGCAATGGTCACAGACGGGAAGGGCAGTGGGTCGCGTGAAGCAGGTCCAAACGTCATAAGGTGCTTTGGGCGAATTTCCGGATTTTCCACATCAGGTGGCGCAACCAAAAGCGCGCCTTTTATGTCTGCTTTCAGTTCTTTAGCTGCTTGAACAATGACTTGCGCGCCAATGGAGTGGCCCACAAGAAAAACAGGTTTGGATGTTTTCTCGGTTTCGTTGAGCAGGTTTTCTTTCCAGTCTTCAAAGACAGGCTTATGCCAATCTCCCATTTCGACAAAACGGGCGGTGGATATATTGCGCTCCCAACGTGACTGCCAATGGTCTTCGTTAGCGCCTTTGTAACCAGGGACGATCAGGATTTCTGCATCAGATGTTTTCATGCCGCTTACATAGGCGCGGAGCAATGCAATCGCAAGACATGAAAAAGGCGGGAGTGTATGGTCTCCCGCCTTTTCATCTTGCCTGCCTATAGGGATGGTTATGCCAGATACATTTGAAAGAGTGGGTAGTTCAAATCCGCTCTTCCTACTTAAGCGTATCCATCATCAGGCAAGAATGAAGTCATCTGCCACAAGGTCATCCGTGCGAATGCCGTCGAGCAGAATGGTTGAACCATTGTCCAGGGTGATCAATGCGCCATCGTCAGTTTGAGTGATTGAATCCTTAAGGTCATCAAAATCCGCAAACTCGTGGTCTTGCAGCCAGATTCGATCTGTGCGTCCTTCACCCGCTTCAAAATCCGAAATGATGTCGTTGCCGGTTTCTCCGTCGAAGATAAAGACGTCATTGCCTTCGCCGCCATCGAGGATATCGTCACCCAGCCCGCCGATAATGGTGTCATTGCCACCATGGCCGTAGAGGTGATCGTTGCCAGCGCCACCCGTTATGCGGTTTACACCCTCGTTGCCGCAGATTACATCATCGAAGTCTGAACCGACGACGAACTCAATGTCCTTGAATGTGTCGCCCTCTGCTTCGCCAAAGTAACCGCCTTCATCAAGATCAAGCCCAACACCGCTTTCTGCACCGCTGTAGTCCACCGTATCGCGATCACCTTCGCCACCATCCATATGGTCTGCGCCTTCGCCGCCGATGAAGCGGTCATTGCCGCCATTGCCGATAAGCATATCGTCGCCATCACGTCCGGTGAGGCGGTTCGCTCCGTCATCGCCAACAAGAACGTCATCGTATTGGCTGCCGGCAAGATTTTCGATGTCGATCAAGATATCGCCCGTTGCTTCGCCGCCGAAATTCTCTCCAGTTAGCAGGTTGACTGTAACACCCTCAGTGGATGACGTATAATCGGCGGTGTCAATGCCGTCGCCACCATTGAGAATATCTGCACCGCTACCACCAAGCAGGGTATCGTTTCCGCCTTCGCCCAACAGGACATCGTCTCCAAACCGCCCGCCTAGGCGGTTGTTCAGATTGTCGCCCTGTAAGAAGTCATTGTGGAGTGAGCCATCGAGAAATTCGATGTTGTCCAGTTCGTCTCCTTCTGCATGGCCTCCTGAGGCCGTGTCATCCAGCAGGCTCACCGATACACCTTCATCAGAATCTCTATAATCGGCGGTATCTTGAAGCGATTCACCTCCGTCGATGAAGTCTGCGCCTGCACCGCCTGAGATTGTATCCGCGCCAGCGCGTCCAAAGAGGATATCGTCCCCATCATTGCCGAATAGAATGTTTGCGAGTTCATCACCCAATAGGCGGTCGTCGAGGTTCGAACCGTCAAGATTTTCTATTGAGATCAACTGATCGCCTTCAGCTTCGCCACCTTCGGCCAATTCATTCTCAAGGTCGATGAAAACGCCTTCTAGGGAATCGATATAAACCGCCGTGTCGTTGCCTTCGCCGCCAACAAGAGTGTCAGCACCCAAACCGCCGACCAAAATATCGTCGGCACCTTTGCCCGCTATGACATTGTCTTCGTCATCGCCAACGATGTAATCCTCCTGCTCGGTGCCCACATCGATACCTTCGTCATCATCGTACTCTTCATCGGGCAGGGCGTCGTTGATCAGATCTACAATGGTATCAAGATCATCCGGCCCAAGACGAAT
>CALLHT010000085.1 GCA_938009335.1 uncultured Rhizobiaceae group bacterium | reverse complement strand
ATTCTGCAGGAGCCTTTATGTTTCCCCTCTCAAGTTTGATGAAAACCTTTGTTCAAAAAGGCTCTTTGACCGTCATTGATGTGGATGACAAACGCCATGTGTTTTCCGGCTCTCCGGGGCTGGAAGTGACCATGAAGCTCCATGACAAGGCGCTTTATCGAACGCTTGTTACAAACTCAGAGATGGCGGCAGGTGAGGGCTATATGGATGGGACCATTACCTTTGAAGAGGGCTCCTCGCTTCGCGATTTCCTCCAACTGTTCAGCCATAATCGTCTGTCGCTTGCATCCCACCCCGCGCAGAAGTTCTTGCGTGCAGTGCGGATGAAATCGCGCAAGAAGCAGCAATCCAATCGCCGCGGGCAGGCTCAACAAAACGTGTCGCATCACTATGATCTGGGTAATGAGTTTTACAAACTCTTCCTCGATAAGAACATGCTCTATTCCTGTGCCTATTTCCGCGATGAAAATGAAACGCTGGAAGAGGCACAACGCAACAAGCTTCGGTTGCTTGCCTCAAAGCTTGATTTGCAGCCGGGGCAGAAGGTTCTCGATATTGGATGCGGGTGGGGTGATCTGGCGCTTTATCTTGCTGCACTTAAAGACGTAAACGTGGTCGGCGTGACGCTTTCAACCGAGCAACAGCAATTAGCCTCACAACGGGCTCAAAAAATGGGCTTGGCCGACAAGGTTGAGTTCCGCCTGCAAGATTATCGTGAAGTGCCGGAGAAGTTTGACCGGATTGTATCCGTCGGCATGTTCGAGCATGTGGGCGTGACGCATTATGACGAGTTTTTCAAAAAGCTGAATGATCTTATGCCTTATGATGGGTTGGCGGTGATCCACTCGATTGGGCACATGTCACCTCCGGGTATGGCGAGCAAATGGCTGCAGAAATACATCTTCCCAGGCGCATATTCTCCGGCACTCTCCGAAGTGTTTGAGGTGATCGAGCAGAACCATCTTTGGTGTACTGACCTTGAGTTCCTGCGTGTGCATTACGCGACTACGCTCAAGCATTGGGTGGATCGCTTTGATGCCAATCGCGACAAAGTGGTTGAGATGTATGACGAACGCTTTGCGCGCATGTGGGAGTTTTATCTGATCTCTTGCGAGTTGATGTTCCGCACCGGTTCGCAGCTTGTCTTCCATATGCAGTTGTCGCGTAATCGTGATGGTGCGCCGATCACTCGGGACTATATAACAGATACACAGCGCGATCTTGAAAAGCTGGAGAAGAAACTCAAACTGGAGCTTTAATGGGCTGCCGAATTCGGTATTTTTTGATTCTTTTCATGGGGTTGGTTTGGTTTGCTCAACCCTTGAATCCTGAACGCGCTAACGCTCAGCCGCAATATTGCGACCTTGCTTTGGTTCTGGCACTCGATGCCTCTTCCAGTGTGGATGACCGCGAATACGCTCTGCAGATGAAGGGCATGGCTTCCGCACTTTTAGATGCGCAAGTGCAGGAAGCCATTCAGTCGATTGGTGGGTTGTATCTGACTGCGTTCGAATGGAATGGCTTACGCAAGCAGAAAATCATATTTGATTGGATCTATGTTAGCGGACAACAGGAAGCTCTTACCCTTGCGGCAATCCTTGCGCGCCATGAGCGCAATGCGACGAACTTTCCGACTGCCTTGGGTGCCGCTTTGGGGTTTGCGCACCGAATGTTCCCGCGCTTGCCGACTCCATGCGCACGCAAGGTCATTGATGTGGCAGGCGATGGCCACAGCAACGATGGGATCACACCGCAGGAAATTTACAAACTCTATGATTTTTCAGGAATTCAGGTGAACGGCTTGGTGATCAAAGATCACTTCACAAGCCCTGAAACGTTCTATCGTGATCCGGAAACGTATTACCGCGAGAATGTTATTCGAGGGGCGGGCGCCTTTTTAGAGCTTGCGCATACGTTTGATGACTTTGAAAAAGCCATGAAAAAGAAGCTGCTCAAGGAAATCGTTCCCGGGCCAGTTGGCGCGTTGAAGTAGGAAAGTAGGCCTAACGTTTGTTTCTTACCGGTGTTTTGAAAAGCATTGCTGCAGCAAGAGCAGGAAACAGTTTGAAAGACTTAGCTGGTTTTTTCATCGTCCACTCCATTGGATTATGAAAACTGTGTGACATTATGTTTAAGCAAGTGTTAACGGCAGATGAACAAATGAAAACCGTGGAAGCTCACGGCAGTGGATTTATCCACATATGGAATCGTTGTAAGAGAAACCATGCGACAATATCTCGATCTTCTTGAACATGTTTTGGAAACCGGCACTGACCGGGGCGACCGCACGGGAACCGGCACACGTTCTGTTTTCGGGCATCAAATGCGGTTTGATTTGTCGAAGGGGTTTCCGGTCCTTACCACTAAGAAACTTCATTTAAGGTCCATCATCATAGAATTGTTGTGGTTCCTGAGGGGCGACACCAACATTAAATGGCTAAAAGATAATGGTGTTTCCATTTGGGACGAATGGGCAGACGAGCAAGGCGATCTGGGCCCGGTCTACGGATATCAATGGCGATCATGGCCGGATCCGAAAGGCGGCGCTGTAGATCAGATCACCAATCTGGTAGAAGCGTTAAAGAACAATCCCAACTCGCGCAGGCATATTGTCAGCGCATGGAACCCGGCTTTGGTGGACGAAATGGCTTTGCCGCCCTGTCACTGTCTATTCCAGTTTTATGTGGCGGACGGAAAACTATCATGTCAGCTCTATCAGCGGTCGGCAGATATTTTCCTAGGTGTGCCGTTTAATATTGCATCCTATGCGTTGCTGACCATGATGCTGGCGCAGGTGTGCGACCTGGAGCCGGGAGATTTTGTTCATACATTTGGTGATGCTCACCTGTACCACAATCACTTTGAGCAAGCGAAGTTGCAGCTATCTCGTGAGCCTTTGGAGCTTCCATCTATAAAGATAAATCCAGACGTGAAAGATTTGTTCGAATTCACCTATGAGGATTTCGAGCTTATTGGGTATGAAGCGCATGGTCACATCAAAGCGCCGGTGGCGGTATGAGTGATCGATTCCCACTGGCCCTCGTGGTTGCCGTTGCGAAGAATGGCGTTATTGGCATGGAGGGTGGCATGCCGTGGCACCTTTCAACAGATCTCAAACGCTTCAAGCGTGACACGATGGGTAAGCCGCTCATTATGGGGCGTAAAACGTTTGAGAGCATTGGTAAAGCGCTGCCAGGGCGCTTGAACATCGTGGTTTCGCGATCCGAATTTTCTGCAGATGATACCGTTCATGCAAAAAGTATCGAAGCAGCTCTTTTTCTTGCAGAAGGGTGGGCCAAAGAAAATGACGCTGATGAAGTTTGTGTGATCGGTGGCGGGCAAATTTACGGTGAAACGCTTCCGCTTGCATCAAGACTTTACGTTACGCATGTGATGGCAGAGCCCGATGGAGATACGCGTTTTCCTGAGATTTCGGAGGCTGAATGGAGGCCAATTGAGCGCGAAGAGGTGCCCAGAGGCGAAAAGGATAGCGCCGAAACGCTTTATGTGGTGTATGATCGGGCGAAATCCTGATTCAGGTTTATTCTTTAGCAATTTGAAAATAAAAGATAAAATCAGAAAATGGCTTCGCTCTTAACGCTCTTGGACATAAGGACGCGGTAATCATTGAAAGCGTGAGCCTTCATACCTATAACGAGGGGAAGATAATCTTCCTTTTAAACACAAGGACAATAAATGCCCTGGAGTAATCAAAGTGGTGGAGGCGGCGGCCCTTGGGGTGGCGGCGGAAATAACGGCAACAATGGCGGCGGTGGCGGCCCTTGGGGAAATGGCGGAGGCAATCGTCCACCCAGTGGTGGCGGCGGTGGTGGTGGTCAACAACCACCAGACCTGGAAGACATTATCCGTAAAGGCCAGGATCAACTGAAGAAAGCAATGCCAGGTGGCGGTGGATTTAATCCGCTTACGCTTGGTATCGGCGCAGTTGTTCTTATTGGTCTTTATCTCACCCAAGCTTTCTACACCATCCAGGAAGATGAGCTTGGTGTCGAACTTCGTTTCGGCAAGCCGAAGGCCGAAGTCTCTTCAGCGGGTCTTCACTTCCATCTTTGGCCAATTGAAACGTATGAAGTCGCAAACACTGCTGAGAACCAGATCAACATTGGCGCGACTGGCCGTTCAGCCAGTACAGCAGGGATGATGCTCTCTGGCGACCAAAACATCGTGGATGTGTCATTCTCGGTTCTGTATCAGGTCACTTCGCCAAACGATTACCTCTTTAACGTGAAAGAGCCTGAAGGCATGGTTCGTCAGGTTGCCGAAAGTGCGATGCGTGAAGTGGTCGGCAAACGACCGGCGCAAGACATCTTCCGTGATGCGCGTGCGGGTATTGCGGATGAGGTTCGCCAAATCACGCAAACAACGCTTGATAGCTATGGCTCTGGTCTGAATATCAACGCCGTCAACATCGAGGATGTGGCGCCACCTCCGGGTGAAGTGGCTGATGCGTTTGATGAAGTTCAGCGTGCTGAGCAGAATGAAGATCAGTTCATCGAGGAAGCCAATCAGTATTCAAACAGAATATTGGGTGCTGCTCGTGGTGAAGCGGCTCAAATCTTGGAAGATGCCGCTGCTTATAAGAACCGCGTCGTAGAAGAGGCCAAAGGTGAAGCGCAACGCTTTATCTCGGTTTATGATGAATATGCAAAAGCACCGGATGTAACGCGCAAGCGTCTTTTCCTTGAAACCATGGAGAAGGTTTTGGGTGATTCAAACAAAGTGATCGTTGAACAAGGAAACGGACAGGGCGTCGTGCCTTATCTCCCGCTTCCGGAAATCAACAATCGTGCAAGACAAAATCAGGGAGCACAATAATGGCTAATCGTACCCCATTCTTTTTTGCGATCTTTGCGGTCGCAGCCTACCTGCTCTACAACTCTATTTTTGTCGTTAATGAGCGTGATCAAGGCATCGTTTTGCGCTTTGGAGAAATTCAGCGTGTGGAAACAGAACCGGGTCTTTACTTCAAAGCGCCATTTGCTGCTTTTGGTCTGGATACTGTGCAAATTATCGAAGATCGCCTGTTGCGTTTTGACCTTGAAGACATCCGCGTTCAGGTTTCCGGCGGTAAATTCTATGAAGTTGATGCGTTTCTGACTTACCGTGTTGCGGATGGCACCAAGTTCCGCCAGCAGGTCTCCGGTAACCTTACGCTTGCTGAACAACGTCTTCGCACACGTCTCGATGCTGCGTTGCGTCGTGTCTACGGTTTGCGTGGATTTGAGGCTGCACTTTCAGAAGAGCGTCTTGCTATGATGCGTGAGGTTCGCGACCAACTGCGTCCTGATGCAACATCGCTCGGTCTTGAGATTGAAGATGTTCGTATCCGCCGTACTGATTTGACGGCA
>CALLHT010000084.1 GCA_938009335.1 uncultured Rhizobiaceae group bacterium | reverse complement strand
TTCATAATATCGTTTGGATCGCCTGCATCGCTCAACAGGTGGAAGCTCAACTTAGCTTCCGTGTCCAACAATCCTTTAAGGCGTGGGATTTCGTCTGCTTCGAGGCCCGGATATTGAACCAACACGCGGTTTGCGCCTTCACGCTGGATGATCGGCTCTGTTGTGCCAAATTCGTTCAACCGATCGCCAAACACGCTGATGGACTGTGTAATCGCCCGTGTGACGCGATTTTCTATGCCCTCATCGGTCAGGACATAAACTAATTCGCCTTCTGACGGATTGGTTTCGCGGATTTCAACAATCCCAAATCCGTCTAGTGCGCCCGTTGAAGTGGGCTGCAGCAGTTCAGCCATGGCATCGCGCATCGCTTGTGTTTGAGATGCATCGTTGAGACGAACAACCACAGAACGGTCGCCCTGCGCTTTGGCACGGCCTCTTGCGCCTGCTTCACGCAGTTTAACGCGGGCATCATCTTCCAAAGCATCGAGGCGTTCGGCAATCAGCTTTTCCTCGTCCACCTGCATGAGCAAATGAGCACCACCCCGCAGATCAAGACCCAAAGTTAAACGCGGCATCCAATCCGGGAATGATTCCTGATGGGTTTTCTCACTGACAAAATTTGCAGATGCGAAGAAGATGCCTGCGATTACCGTGAGAATAATGGAAACAATTTTCCAGTTGGAAAAATACAGCATATTGGGTCTCTTTTCAGGGCGAACGTTGCGAGCGAATTACTTCGCAGCCGGAGCCTCGCCTTTAACTTGAACGTCTGCAATCAGGGCGCGTTTGACACGAACTTTCGTATCTTTCGCGATTTCAACTTCAACTTCCTGCTCGTCAATGACTTTTGTTACCTTGCCGACAATGCCGCCGCCAGTAATAATCGTGTCATTGCGACGGATTGCGGCAAGCATTTCCTCACGGCGCTGCGCTTGCTGACGCTGCGGGCGAATGATCAGGAAATACATGATCACAAAGATCAGAATGAAGGGCATCAGGTTGAGGAAAATATCTCCTCCACCGCCACCTGCGGTTTGGGCATAAGCCGGGGTCACAAACATGAGGACCATACTCCTATTGGTTCTGTAGCTGGCTTACATTCAAAGCAGCCCGATTGTCTGGAAATAGACACTCAGCACTGTTGTTTCAATGAATTTCTGACCCGCCATAAATCTCGCGCGAATATAACTGGCAGGATTTCAATTGCAAACAGTCTTTCGCCCCCATCCAATGAATGCTAAGCCGCTGAAACAAAGGCAATTGACCCACAAATGGAGCGAGATGTGTCTGAGAGCGATGCCATCAAAACCCTGAATGAAAAACTCGACCGCTTAAACGGTTTGATGGAGCGCATTGCCGGTCCTGCAAAAGCGGAAAATGACATCGATTCTGCTGAAGCTTTCGTTTGGCATGCTGAGACCGCTTGGTTGCAGCCTGTGCCCAAGGTCAATCGTGTAGATATTTCGCTGCTAAAGGGCGTTGATCGGGTTCGTGATATCCTGATCGATAATACCGAGCGCTTTGCCAACGGCTTTCCTGCAAACAACGTTCTTTTGTGGGGCGCGCGTGGCATGGGGAAATCATCTCTTGTCAAAGCCGGACATGCGCACATCTTACAAACCAAGCCTGAGGCAAAGCTGAAACTCATCGAAATTCACCGCGAGGATATCGATAGCCTCCCCGCTCTGTTGTACATTCTTCGGAATGCAGACGCTCGCTTTATTCTGTTTTGCGATGATCTTTCGTTTGATCATGATGATACGTCTTACAAGTCGCTCAAGGCGGCACTGGACGGTGGCGTGGAAGGTCGACCGGAGAATGTTCTGTTCTATGCAACATCCAACCGCAGACACCTGCTGCCCCGTGACATGATGGAGAATGAACGCTCGACAGCAATCAATCCATCAGAAGCGGTTGAGGAGAAAGTTTCGCTGTCAGACCGCTTCGGCTTGTGGCTTGGCTTTCACAAGTGCAGCCAGGATGATTATCTGGATATGGTCAATGGCTATGTAGCGCATTTTGACCTTAAGACCGATGCAGAAGAGTTACGCCGCGATGCGCTCGAATGGTCTACCACCCGAGGAAGCCGGTCCGGCCGTGTGGCATGGCAATTTGTCCAAGAGCTTGCCGGACGAATGGGCAAAGCAACACACTAACCTGGACTGTGCGCGCACACAAAAAAACGCTGCCTGAAATTTCAGGCAGCGCTTCATTGTAAACCGATAGGGAATATCGATTCTGGGATTCTCAACTACTGTAAGACTTTGCGTTAGCTTGACAGATGATCCGTCGGATTGACCGGAACAGAATTCTTGCGAAGCTCAAAGTGAAGCTTTGGACGATCCGCGCCGCCGGTTCTGCCTGATCGGGCAATGATCTGACCGCGGCGGACGTTATCGCCCTTTTTCACTTCAAAGTCGCGATTATGCGCATAAGCAGAGACCCAACCATCTGTATGGCGCACCAAAATTAGCTTGCCATAGGAAGAGATTTCTTCGCCTGCATAAATAACCACGCCATTTTCAGCAGCTTTAACAGCGGTACCCTCAGGCACTGAAATATCAATGCCCTCGTTTTTGTCGCTGCCCACTTTATCACCAAATCCGGCGACAACGCGACCCTGTACTGGCCAGCGGAAGTCAGAAATTCCAGAACGCGCAGGTGCTGCTGGTTCTGATTTTGGTTCCGGTTTTACGGAGCTGGTGGTGATCGGATCAACGTTGGCTGGTAGTTTTTCTTTCACTTCGGCAATCACTGAATTCGTAACAGGAGTGACACCGCTTCCAGGAATAACCAGTTTTTGTCCCACTCGGATTGACGAGCCGGAAATTCCGTTTGCAGCCTGAAGCGCAGAAACATTTGTGCCGTATTTCGACGCGATCTTGGAAAGACTGTCACCGGACTGCACTGTGTATGAGTTTCCAATGTTTTGTGCGGAGCCTGTAACAATGCCGTAGTCCGGTGTGTTTTGCTCAATCGTTGGCTCAACATGCGTTTTCGGCTTGTATCGTTTTTGAGACGCCTCAGTTGCATCCCCGGTCGCAGAAACTGCTGCGGTTTGATACGAATATGCAGGCCGATGCGTTGGAATTGCAACGCTTAATGGATTTGCTTCCCCTACATAGCCAGTGCTTGCACGTGCGGCACGCGTATCCGGATTATTGTCAGGCGCAGACACAGGCGCTGTTGGCGAGAACACATAATTTGGAATGAGAACCTGTTGGCCGGATTTCAAGCCTTCGACGCTGTTCAT
>CALLHT010000083.1 GCA_938009335.1 uncultured Rhizobiaceae group bacterium | reverse complement strand
CGCGGCGCTTCAAAGCGCTTGATGGTTGCGTCCTTACTGACAAGAAGATCAACACAAACGTCTCCCTTTGCGTGGCCCCCTTTCATCAAAACAGCAGAAGGTCCTAAGTCTAGAAGGGCCTTGGCCTGCTCAAGCATTTCTTCTGTTGTTTCTGCTTCTGAGGCTCCAAGCAAGTCAGCTGCTTCCGGTAGATTGGGTGTCAGGACTGTCGCCAGAGGAACAAGCTTGGTTTTCAATGCGGTCAGTGCATCATCGCGTAGAAGTCTATCACCAGACTTTGCGACCATCACCGGATCAGAAACAATCGGGATATCGGTCGATTGCAGTTTGGCAGAAACCGTCTCAATGATCTCAACAGAAGAAAGCATACCGATCTTGATGGCGCGTACAGACAGGTCGTCCAGCACTGCATCAATCTGGCTTGCAATCGTGGGCGTTGGAATTTCATGTACATCGGTCACGGCTTTGGTGTTTTGAGCTGTAATGGCTGTAATAACCGAAGCGCCATAGACACCGAGCGCTGACATGGCCTTGAGATCTGCCTGAATGCCCGCCCCGCCGCCGGAATCTGAACCGGCAATCGTCAAAGCAATCGGGGTGTGATGTTCACCGGATGTATTATTCATCGTTGCAACTCATTCATTTCTTGCGAAGTCGCAGACGATAGTAGCTAAAATTGCACTTACGCCCGTTCCCTTCGCCGGTACTAACCGTTTCAGGTTCGATGGGTCGGCATAATGCACCTCTCAGCCTCTGCAGGCTCCCCAACGGATAACTTCAATATATAGAGTGAAACAGTGGATGCAAGTTGGCAGCATCCATCATTGATGGTGCCACATCACAATCGGCAGAGAGTTGCCGATACGACGTTAGATCGGCATGCTACTTGACGTAATCAGGATACTGTTTCAGTCTGTTACCAGACGAATTGCATAAACTAATAAGGGCCAGGTGATCCCCTAACTGCATTTCGGCTTTTGATCACCAACTAGGGAGTTAATTCATGAAGAAAATTTTGGGAGCCGTAACCGCAGTCGGTATGGCGTTGGCAATGAATGTTGCAGCATCAGCGCAGCAGCAGTTCATTTCGATTGGTACCGGTGGTGTTACTGGTGTTTATTATCCAACAGGTGGCGCAATCTGCCGTTTGGTGAACAAAGACCGTAAAGACCACGGCATTCGCTGCTCAGCTGAATCAACTGGTGGTTCTATCTTCAACATCAACACAATCCGTGCGGGTGAGCTGGATTTCGGTGTTGCTCAGTCTGACTGGCAGTACCACGCATATAACGGCACTTCGAAGTTCGAAGAGCAGGGCAAGTTTGAGAAACTGCGCGCTGTATTTTCTGTACACCCGGAGCCTGTGACCATCATCGCTCGCGAAGATGCTGGCGTAAACAACATCACGGACCTTAAAGGCAAGCGTTTGAACATCGGTAACCCGGGTTCAGGTACACGTGGTACTTGGGAAGTAATCGAAGGCGCGCTTGGATGGCAGCGTTCAGACCTGAAAATTGCTTCAGAAATGAAGTCAGCTGAAACAGGTCAGGCCGTTTGCGACAACAAAATCGATTCATATTTCTGGCTTGTGGGTCACCCATCAGCACTGACACAGGAATCAATCGCTTCATGTGCAACAAAGCTTGTAAATGCAACAGGTCCTGAGATCGATAAGCTGGTTGCGGACAACCCGTTCTATCGTAAGGCTACAATTCCTGCAGGCATGTACAACAACGCAGAAGACATCACGACATTTGGTGTTGGTGCAACATTCGTAACCAGCGCGGACGTGCCGGAAGAAGTTGTTTACACGGTTGTTAAAGCAGTCTTCGAAAATTTCGATGACTTCAAAGGTCTTCACCCAGCATTCGGTAACCTGAAAGCTGAGGAAATGATCCGCGATTCACTTTCAGCTCCGCTTCATGCAGGTGCTGCGAAATACTACAAAGAAAAAGGCTGGATGTAATCTGGCACCAAGAGGCTCCGCAGGAAACTGCGGAGCTTTTTTGTCTCTTGCTCCTGAGCACATAGCCCTTCACTGCCGAATGACCATGTGCTGATGAGCAAGCCTAAATGTGGGAAAGCTTGTTTGATCTCATCCAGGGGAGTGGAAGATGTCAGCAACTACAACAAACCAAAAATCAGCTGAAGAAATTGCAGCGGAAGTCGATACCGGCGCGCGGGTATTATCCGGCAGTCTGTCGAAACTGATACCGGCACTTTGTCTGGCGTGGTCTTTGTATCAGCTTTATATTGCTTCGCCGCTTCCTTCGATGCTGACGGAATTTACCGGCAGCCCGTATTTCCTGTTTATCGCTAATTTGTCGATTTCTCGGAAAGTGCACCTTGCATTCGGGATTGTGTTGGTATGTCTGGCCTACCCGCTCTTTAAGTCATCGCCTCGAAACCGCATTCCCTGGTATGATTGGGGCATGCTGGTCATAGGCCTTGCCTGTATTTTGTACATGATCGTTCTGAACACCAATATCGCAGAGCGGTCCGGTGCGTTCGATCACTGGCTTATTCCTTACGATATGACTGTGGCAATGCTGGGTATCGCGGTTCTTACTGCATGCGTATTCCGATCTCTTGGCCTGCCCATGATCATCGTTGCAGCAGTGCTTGCAAGCTATGTCTTTATTGGTGGTGGCAATTATGGCGGTGCGTCCTTCAATAAAGGTATGTGGCATTTTTGGATGCAGGAAGAGGGGATTTTCGGCAAACCGCTGGAGGTTTCCACGCAGACAATTTTCCTCTTCGTTCTGTTTGGTGCGATCCTAGAGAAAGCGGGTGCAGGTCAGTATTTCATCAAACTGGCGTTTGCTTTGCTTGGGCAGTTTAGAGGTGGTCCCGCAAAAGCGGCAGTTCTAGCATCCGCTATGAGTGGTATGTATTCAGGTTCGTCCATCGCGAACACCGTGACAACCGGCACGTTCACCATTCCGTTGATGAAGAAAACGGGCTTTGCGCCTGAAAAAGCGGGTGCGGTTGAGGTGGCATCGTCCACCAATGGTCAGTTGACGCCGCCGGTGATGGGGGCAGCTGCATTTTTGATCGCGGAATTCACCGGTATTCAATATACGGAAATTCTCAAACATGCGATTGTGCCTGCGCTCGTTTCGTACATCGCGCTCTTCTACATCGTGCATTTGGAAGCGTGTAAACTCAATCTGAAAGGTCTGGAGAAGCCGCCGTCAAGCCTCACTTTAATGATGAAGGCAATCCTGTTCCTAACAGGTTTCCTTGGCGTCGCAGCCATATTCGGATTGGTCTATCTGCTGCAAGGGGTAATCTCCGCCGCGGTTCCTGGGCTGACCTTTATTGCGTCTTTTGCCATGTTGGCGGTTGGATATCTCGCATTGCTTTGGTTCGCTGCCAAAAAGCCCGATTTCGAAGAAGAAGACCCTGAGGCTCCAATTCTTGAATTGCCGCCTGCCGGTGAGACGGCAATTAAAGGTCTCTATTATCTCGTGCCGATCATCCTGTTGATGTGGTGTATCCTGCCAACACCGGAACGGTTGTCGGCTCACCTGTCAGCATTTTATGCCTGCCTGATGATGATCTTCATCGCGCTGACCCAGCATCCGTTGAAAGCCATGATGCGGGGACAGGCGAGTCCGGGTTCGACCTTCCGTCGCGGTTGGGACGAGATGATTGATGGCATGATTTCCGGCGCGCGCAATATGATTGCGATTGCGATTGCAACAGCTGCTGCGGGTATCATCATTGGTTCAATCTCGATTACCGGTGCGCACCAGGTGGTGGGGCAGGTTGTCGAAACACTGTCCGGCGGAAACCTGATGATCATGCTCATTCTCGTGGCAGTGATGAGTTTGATCTTGGGTATGGGACTTCCAACAACTGCGAACTATCTCGTCGTGTCATCTTTGATGGCGCCGGTGATTGTGGCGCTTGGTGCGAAGTCAGGCCTGATTGTTCCGCTGATTGCAGTGCATCTCTTTGTCTTCTACTTCGGTATTCTGGCGGATGATACGCCACCAGTGGGCCTTGCGGCGATTGCCGCTGCCGCGATTGC
>CALLHT010000082.1 GCA_938009335.1 uncultured Rhizobiaceae group bacterium | reverse complement strand
CCAGAATTTGCGCTTGCACCGTAACATCAAGCGCCGTTGTCGGTTCGTCCGCAATCAAAAGTTCTGGCTCATTAGCC
Organism: uncultured Rhizobiaceae group bacterium; assembly: GCA_938009335.1. GTDB lineage: Bacteria > Pseudomonadota > Alphaproteobacteria > Rhizobiales > Rhizobiaceae > JAALLB01. Next base: position 3,809 of record CALLHT010000082.1, on the reverse strand, counting down.
AAGGCCATGGCAATCATCACGCGTTGCCGTTGTCCACCTGACATTTGATGCGGATAGGCATTCAAGCGTTTTTCAGGGTCGCGAATTCCAACTTGTGTCAAAAGCTCGATAACGCGTTCCCTTGCAGGCTTACCAGTAAGACCTTTGTGTAGCGACAGGATTTCCGCGATCTGCTTTTCAATCGTGTGGAGCGGATTGAGCGAGGTCATTGGCTCCTGAAAAATCATGGTGATATCATTGCCGCGTACTTTACGAAGATGATCTTCACTCGCGGTCAGCATATCTTCGCCTTTGAAGAGAAGCTTGCCTGTCGGATGACTTGCAGCCGGGTAGGGAAGCAGTTTCAAAACAGATAGCGCAGAAACAGATTTTCCTGAACCGGATTCACCCACGAGCGCAACAGTTTCACCACGCTTGATATCAAAGGAGATACGATCAACCGCAGTGGTTGTTTTACCGCCTTGTGTAAACGCGATGGATAGGTCCTGAACGTCGAGCAACGTGTCTGTCATGGCAATCACCCGAACGTCTTTCTCGGGTCAAACGCGTCCCGCACCGCTTCACCGATGAAAATCAGAAGCGATAACATGAGTGAGATCACGAAGAAGCCGGAGAAACCAAGCCATGGTGATTGCAAATTGTTTTGGCCCTGTTTCAAAAGTTCACCTAATGAGGCCGATCCCGGTGGCAAGCCGAAGCCGAGGAAGTCGAGCGAGGTTAGTGTGGTAATCGATCCGTTCAGGATAAACGGTAAAAAGGTAAGTGTTGCGACCATCGCGTTCGGCAAAACGTGCCGCCACATAATGGTACGGTTATTGACCCCAAGAGCACGCGCTGCGTTCACATATTCAAAGTTTCGCGCACGCAGGAACTCGGCCCGCACGACGCCCACAAATCCGACCCAAGAAAAGAGTAATAAGATTCCAAGCAATACCCAGAATCCGGGCGCAAGAACGCCCGCGATGATCAAAATAATGTAGAGCACCGGAATGGATGCCCAGGCCTCCACAAACCGCTGCATAATCAGATCAACGCGACCACCAAAGTAGCCTTGAACTGCACCCGCTGAAACACCGATGAGTGCTGCGGCGATGGTCAGTAACAAGCCAAAGATTACGGAAATGCGGAAACCGTAGATTACCCGTGCCAACACATCGCGCGCTTGATCATCTGTGCCGAGCCAGTTCCAGTTTCCAAGCGTACAACCGGGGTCATCAACGCCAAGTGGAAATTGCGAACAGCGGGTTTCGCGGTCATACATCCAACTTGGTTTCGAAGGTGCAGGTTCGGGAACTTCCAAAACAGTGGTGGTATAGGAGTATCGAATGGGTGGCCAGATCGCCCAACCATGTTGCTTGAAGGCCGCATCTATCTCAGGAATGCGGTAATCAGTTTGCGGCAGAAACCCTTCATCTCCCAAAAACACGTCTTCCGGATAATCGTTGAAGATGGGGGTGTATATTTCACCTTTGAAAGAGACCAGAATAGGTCGATCATTCGCGATGAATTCTGAGAACAGCGAAAGTCCAAACAGCAGTAAGAAAATCCAGAGCGACCAATATCCGCGCTTATTCGCTTTAAAGTTTGCAAGGCGGCGCTGATTGAGGGGAGACAGGAACGGTTTCTTGACCTGCGGCGCAGTGGAAAGGGTTGCGTCTGTCATCACACATCCCTCGCTTCAAAGTCGATACGCGGATCAATCATGGTATAAATCACGTCTGATACCAGCGTCATGATCATGCCGATCAGCGAGTAAATATAAAGCGTACCGATCACGACCGGATAATCCCGTCCAACGATTGCTTCGAAACCCAATAAGCCCAAGCCATCAAGATTGAAGATGACTTCGATCAATACGGAACCGGTAAAGAATGAGGTAACAAACGCTGCCGGAAAGCCTGCAATAATGATCAACATGGCGTTCCGAAACACGTGCCCATAAAGCACCTTATTCTCAGTCAACCCTTTGGCACGCGCAGTTTGCACATATTGCTTGCGAATTTCATCGAGGAACGAGTTCTTGGTCAAAAGCGTGTTGGTGGCAAAGGCAGACAAAACCATGGCAGTAAGCGGCAGCGCCAAGTGCCAGAAATAATCCACGATTTTTCCAGCCCAAGACAGTTCTTCGAAATTGTCCGAGGTTAATCCCCTAAGCGGAAACCAATCGAAGAAAGAACCACCCGCAAACAAGATGATCAACATCACGCCAAACAAGAATCCTGGAATGGCATAAGCAACAATCACAACGCCGCTGGTCCAGATGTCAAATGTGCTGCCGTCGCTAACGGCTTTTTTGATGCCAAGCGGTATGGATATCCCATAAGAAAGGAGCGTGATCCATAGACCAAGTGAGATTGAGACCGGCATCTTATCGATGATGAGCTCGATCACGCCTTTGTTTTGGAAATAACTCTCGCCAAGATCAAACTGCGCATAATCGCCCAGCAATTTGAAATAGCGTTCATGCACGGGCTTATCGAGGCCGAATTGCTCTTCAATTTTTGCGATAAACTCAGGGTCCAGCCCACGCGACCCGCGATAGGTGGATGAGAAATCTTTGCCGACATCAAGGTCAGTCTCAACCGCCTGATTGCCATCACCCCCACCCGATACGCGATCACTGGCAGATCCCGATTGTCCGGTAAGGTCCGCAATCACGCGCTCAACGGGGCCGCCCGGCACAAACTGCACAATGACAAAGCAAAGGGTAATGATCGCGATGATGGTCGGAATCATTAAAACCAGTCTTCGTAGGATATAAGCGCCCATGGGCTGGTTCATCCCCTCGGCGTTCGATCAATCAGGCCTTGCCGATAGCCTTTGCTTTTTCCTCATCGAACCACCAGGTACTCTCAGGCGAGAACGCATAGTCGGGTTTTGGCTCTTTGAAACCAAACATATCCCAATACGCGACACGGTGATTCGCCGCATGCCAATTTGGAATCCATAAATGCATCGGACGCAAGACCCTGTCTATCGTTCGAAGGATGGTTGTTAGCTCTTTTCGGTCAGAAACTGTGTTCATCTTGTCCAAAAGTGCGTCAATCACTGGAGATTTGATGGCAGGGAAGTTTCGAGTGCCGTTTGTTTCAGCAGATTCTGAATGTAGGAAGAAGCGTAAAGACTCCGCTGTCGGGCTCGCACCAAACCGCGCAGCCATGCCGACAATGTCAAAATCATACTCATCAAGACGCGCCTGAAACTGCGAAGGGTCGACTAGGCGAATTGATGGCTCGATCCCCACTTTCTTGAGGTTCTCTACATAATTGCCAAGAACGCGTTCGAATACAGGAGATCTGATAAGAAACTCGATTGTCAATGTTTCGCCTGCAGCGTTCACTTGTTTGCCGCCTTTGCGCTCCCATCCGGCTGCTTTCAAAAGGCCTGTGGCTTTTCGCAAGGCTTTCCGGTCGCTGCCAGAGCCGTTGGTCACGTAGGGAACAAGTGGTTCACCAAAGACTTCTTCGGGCAGTTGATCGCGGAAGGGTTCCAAAAGAGCAAGTTCTTTTGGTGAGGGCGCGCCAGACGCTTTAAACTCCGACGTTTCAAAGATTGAGGCGGATCGGTTATACGCGCCGTAGAACTGGTTTTTGTTCGTCCATTCAAAATCAAAACAGAGCGCGATGGCTTCTCGAGTTCGAGGATCTGAAAATTTATCTCTTCTTGAATTTACTGCCCAACCTTGCATGGTTGGCACAAGTTCAGAAGAAAACTCGCGTTTAACAACCCGCCCATCCGTGACAGCAGGGAAGTTATATTCGGTAGCCCAGACTTTTGACGTGAATTCTTGGCGCCAGGTAATGTCACCC
>CALLHT010000081.1 GCA_938009335.1 uncultured Rhizobiaceae group bacterium | reverse complement strand
CCTCCCCACTGGACCACATGGTTTGTGGCAGGCAGGGAGGCACAAAAGGTGTTGTACTCATCAAGTGAGATCACGCAGCATCTTTCTCATTGTCATTGTCTGCCGGAAGCGGTTTTTCCTTGCCTTTCAGGTTTAGGCGTTCCCCAACAACCGAGACAGAGACCACCATGCCATCACGAATATCACCCGACAATATATGCTCTGCAAGCGGGTCTTGAAGTTCAGACTGAATGACACGCTTCAAAGGCCGCGCACCATAGGCAGGTTCGTAACCGCGTTCCGCCAGCCAATGAATGGCCTCATCTTCTAGCTCCAATTCAATCCGGCGTTCTTCGAGAAGACCGCGCAAATGCCGGAGCTGGATTTCAACAATGCCCGCCATATCCGATTTCTTCAAACGCTCGAACAGAGTAATCTCATCGAGACGATTGAGAAATTCCGGCCTGAAATGCGCTTTGACAACCGACATGACTTCTTCACGCACATCTGATGATGACTTGCCATCTTCGAGATTTACGAGGAACTCGGCACCCATGTTTGACGTCATGACAATCATCGTGTTGGAGAAATCAACCGTTCTCCCCTGCCCGTCGGTCAGACGACCATCATCTAGAACCTGCAGCAGCACATTGAACACATCCGGATGCGCTTTTTCGATCTCATCAAACAATATGACTTGATATGGGCGACGACGAATGCTTTCGGTCAAGGCCCCGCCTTCGTCATATCCAACATAGCCGGGAGGCGCGCCGATCAATCGGGCAACCGAGTGTTTCTCCATATATTCAGACATGTCGATCCGAACCATGGCAGACGCATCATCAAAGAGGAAATCTGCAAGCGCCTTCGTAAGCTCGGTCTTGCCGACACCCGTTGGCCCAAGGAACATAAATGAACCGATTGGCCGCGAAGGGTCCTGCAATCCGGCACGCGCACGGCGAACGGCTTTCGAAACCGCTTGCACAGCTTTACCCTGACCAACCACTTGCTTAGCAAGTTCGTCTTCCATCCTTAGAAGCTTTTCGCGCTCGCCTTCCAGCATTTTGTCGACCGGAACGCCAGTCCACCGCGAAACAACCTGCGCGATATGATCAGGCAAAACCGTTTCTTCCACCATCACATCTGCTTCTTCAGATGAGACAGCGTCTTCAATTTCAGCAATCTGTTTTTCAAGCTCAGGAATTGTGCCATAGGCAAGCTCCCCGGCTTTCGCCAGATCACCTAAACGCTGCGCTTGCTCCAATTCATTGCGCGCCTGATCAAGTTGCTCTTTCAGGTTCTGCGCACCGGATAGTTTTTGCTTCTCTGTTTCCCAACGCGAGGTCAGGCTGTCAGATTTTTCCTGCAAATCAGCAAGCTCTTTCTCCAGAGATTTCAGACGTTCTTTAGAGCCTTTATCCGTTTCTTTAAGCAGCGCTTCGCGCTCGATCTTCAACTGGATCAAACGCCGATCCAATTCGTCGAGCTCTTCCGGCTTTGAATCCACCTGCATACGAATGCGCGATGCTGCCTCGTCCATCAGATCAATGGCTTTATCCGGCAAAAAACGATCCGTGATGTAACGGTTGGAAAGATTAGCCGCAGCAACAAGTGCGGAATCAGAAATCCGAATACCATGATGCACCTCATACTTCTCTTTAATCCCACGAAGGATTGAAATCGTATCTGCCACATCCGGTTCATTCACGAACACAGGCTGGAAACGACGCGCAAGAGCAGCATCCTTTTCCACATGCTTGCGATATTCTTCAAGTGTGGTCGCACCAACGCAGTGCAACTCACCGCGCGCCAACGCAGGCTTCAGAAGGTTGGATGCATCCATGGCTCCGTCACCTTTACCGGCACCCACAAGCGTGTGCATCTCATCGATGAATAGAATGATTTTACCGTCGGCAGATTGCACTTCACTGAGAACAGACTTCAACCGTTCTTCAAATTCACCGCGATACTTAGCGCCAGCAATCAAAGACCCCATATCAAGGGAAAGCAAAGCTTTGTCTTTCAGCGATTCGGGCACATCCCCATTGATGATGCGAAGCGCCAAACCTTCGGCTATCGCTGTTTTACCAACACCCGGCTCACCAATCAGAACCGGATTGTTTTTGGTACGGCGAGAAAGCACCTGGATGGACCGGCGAATTTCTTCGTCACGACCGATCACAGGGTCAAGATGGCCTTCACGCGCATCGGCCGTCAGATCACGCGCATATTTTTTAAGCGCGTCATAAGCCGCTTCCGCATTGGACGAGTCTGCCGTCCGACCTTTTCTCATTTCTTCCACCACAGCATTGAGAGACTTCGCATCAACGCCGCCCTTTTTAAGGTGTTTGGATGTATCCGCGCCGGTTTCGATTGTCAAAGCGAGAAGCATGCGCTCAACGGTTACATAAGAGTCGCCAGCCTTTTCGGCAGCTTTCTCAGCTGTAGCAAAAACTTTCGCAAGACCGCCTGACATATAGAGTTGACCATTGCCGCCCTGAACTTTGGGTTGTGAAGCAAGTACACGCTCGACTTCACCATGAACAAGCTTGGCGTTCCCACCCGCCCGATTAATCAGACCAGAACACAGGCCTTCACGGTCATCAAGCAGCACTTTAAGTAGATGTTCGGGTAAAAATTGCTGATGTTCAGCGGAAAGCGCCAGTGTTTGCGCGGATTGGACGAACCCCTTCATCCGATCAGTATATTTTTCCATATCCATATCTTGTCTCCTTTATGTTCATCCACCCGGCTTTGCGGCATGAAGAAACCTTTTGGATTAGGCCCCCGATTGCGGCAGGCCCTTCAATAAAGATATGGGAACGAAACAGCCCCAGTTAAAGAGGCTGTTTACAAATCATAGTTTAGGCGTCATCGCCCAAAAAACCGCCGGTAATACTACCTGGCAATTTTGAAGCATCCTCGGAAATCGCCTCCACAGGAAGTTCCGGCTGATCATCGCTGGCAGCAACTTCTGTATCGGTAGATCCGTTTTCCGCGCCATTTGCTTCTGATTTCGCCTCAGCAGCAGGCTTGCGAGGACGACGGTTACGACCACTTTTTTGTGGCTTAGCTTGCGCTTCTTCTCCATCTGCAGGTGAAGCATCTTCGCTCGCTTCATCATTTAAAGGGTTAGCGTTTGTTTCGCCATCTTCTTCCAAGTCAGGCTGAGGTCCACGCCCATTTGCCTGTTGCTGCGCCATTTGCTCTTCACGTTGTGCTTGCTCCTCGGCCTTTTGGGCTTGGGCAGCTGCAACAATGCGATTGTAGTGCTCAGCATGTTGAAAGTAATTCTCCGCCATCACCGTGTCACCATTCGACTGCGCATCACGCGCCAGTGTCGAATACTTCTCTGCAATATGTGAAGCATTGCCACGAATTTTAACGTCCGGACCATTACTCTCGTAATTACGTGAAAGAGGATTTTGCGGCTTACGCCCCCGGCCTCTAGACCGGGACTTTTGGTGTGATTGTCTCATCAACTACCTACTATAGTTCACATTTTGGAATGATTGTTTCTTTGCTTTCTGAACGCGCCTGACGCGCATGCATTGCTCATGAATTCTCTATTTCGTTTTCGAAACGGTGCCGCCCAGCCCCTCAGTCTTACATATAAATTTGTTTTGGACGGAATATTAGCGAATCGCACCCTGTGCTTCCTTATTCGCTACACATCATAGTTAGCGGTTTAATGCGCAGAATCCAAGCCCAAAAATGAAAATCATCATTTTCTATTAACAAGGCTTAAAATCAGCATCGTGCTATCAGCACTCGCGCAATACCACCCAAGTCCTTGTGAAGGCTGACATCTCGAAACGTATTTGCCACGGCAAGTTCTGATATTTCGTCAGATTGACCAAAGCCAAACTCTAACGCCAACATGCCATCAGGCTTGAGGAACTCTTTCGCTCTAGCAAAGATGCGGCGATAAAAATCCATTCCATCGGCGCCACCATCCAATGCTCTGAGAGGATCGTGCAATCGCACTTCAGGCGCTAACCCTTCCAAATCTGCAGTTGGAATGTAAGGTGGATTTGAAACGATGAGGTCAAACTTGCCACTCACCTTTTCAAACAAATCAGAGTGAAGCACTTGAAGCCGACCGCCAACACCAAGCTGTTCACCGTTTTCAATGCAATTGGCCACCGCGTCCTCAGAAACATCAACAGCCACCACGCTCGCATTTGGAAATTCACAAGCTAAGGTGACCGCAATCACCCCGCTTCCGGTTCCAAGGTCGAGAATACGCATTTCCGCTGATCGATCTTCAAATTTGGAAAGTACTGTATCAATCAGCGTTTCCGTATCGGGCCTCGGGATCAGCGCTTCAGAGCCCAAGACGAAGTCTCGCCCATAAAACTCGCGCATTCCGATAATTCTATGGACCGGTTCAAATGCTATTCGGCGCGCTACAAATTCGGAGAACCGCTGTTGAACGTTTTCGCTAACCGCATCATGCATGGATGAAATCAATTTCGTATGTGAAATATCCGCTGCGTGACAAAGTAGCAGTCTTGCATCCATTTGAGGCGTATCGAACTTGGCATAGTCAAATGCATTCACCGCAGAAAGAAGAACCTCGGCAAACGTTGGATGGTCACTCATCTTCTTCCATTGCCGCCAACTGGCTGGCCTGAAAATCCGTGATCAAAGCGTCAATCACTTCATCCAGACCTTCACCCATGATGAGACGTTCCAACTTATACAAGGTCAGATTAATACGGTGATCCGTCATCCGCCCTTGGGGGAAATTATATGTGCGAATGCGTTCAGAACGATCACCACTTCCCACCTGACCTTTGCGCGCATCCGCACGTTCCTGATCAGCCCTAGTCCGCTCCATATCAAAGAGCTTTGCCCGGAGCGCCTTCATCGCAAACGCACGGTTCTGGTGTTGCGACTTCTCTGATGAGGTCACCACAATACCTGACGGCAAGTGTGTGATCCTGACCGCAGAATCTGTCGTGTTTACGTGCTGACCACCCGCACCTGATGCGCGCATGGTATCAATCCGAATATCTTCGTTACGGATTTCAATATCAATATCTTCTGCTTCTGGAAGCACCGCAACGGTTGCAGCCGAGGTATGAACGCGCCCGCCGGATTCAGTCTCCGGCACACGCTGCACACGGTGGACGCCGGATTCAAACTTCAGTCGAGCAAAGACACCACGTCCATTGATCGAAGCAATGATCTCTTTATAGCCGCCAACATCACCTGCACTCTCTGACATAACCTCGACTTTCCAGCCTTTGTCGGCAGCGTGTCGCTCATACATTCTGAACAAATCGCCTGCAAACAATGCAGCCTCTGAGCCACCTGTTCCCGCACGAATTTCGAGAATGGCACTTTTATCATCTGCCGCATCTTTCGGGAGAAGGAGAAACTTCAGCTGCTCTTCACATGTCGCGATTTTTTCTTTTGCTTCTTCGCGTTCAAGTTCTGCCAGTTCACGCATTTCAGCGTCAGTGTCCGCATCTTCTAAAAGCTCTTCCGCGCCTTCAAGGTTGGCACGCGCCTCCTGGAACTCACGAATCTTCTCGACAACCGGAGAAAGCTCCGAGTGTTCGGAGGCCAATTTCACATACTGTTCGGGGTCAGGCCCTGCCGCCATCTCGGTTTCAATAGCGCTGTGCCGGGCGAGCAATTGCTCTAATTTTTCATCTACGATCATGAGGAGTCTGGATATACGGAATTACAGAATTATCAAGCAAATAGAACAGAGGGAGTGCCGCCTAATACGGAATGCCGTGCCTGTCCGCAAAGTCGGTAAGCAATTCCAAAATGGTGGTTTCACCCGTGATCGAATCCAAAGCGGGAAGCAATACGCGTTCAAGCTCGGCAACATTGAGTTCCAGCAACATCGCCTTTACCGGACCAATTGCTGCAGGAGACATGGAAATCGATCGATACCCAAGACCAAATAGAGCCATTGCAGAAAGGGGCCTCCCTGCAATCTCTCCGCACAAGGTAACGGGAGTTCCATGCTCTTCACCCTTATCCAGGATTGTTTTCAGCACCCGCAGAAACGGCTTGCTCATCGGGCTAAATCTACCTGCTACCCGCGGATTACCTCTGTCTGATGCCATGATGAACTGGAACAAATCATTAGAACCCACCGATACAAAATCCGCTGCCGCCATCAACTCATCCAACTGATACATAAGACTTGGCACTTCAAGCATACAGCCAAGTTCAAACGACGTAGGCATTTCGTGACCGAAACGCGTTTGCATTTCCACTTCACGTTTAACAAGCCCGCGAACCTGCTCAAATTCGCTTACCTCAGAAACCAAAGGCAGCATCATGCGCAATGGCCTACCCGCTGCTGCCTTGAGCAATGCGCGCACCTGGGGCCGAAGAAGGGCTGGCCGATCGAGAGAAAGACGGATCGCGCGCCAACCCAATGCGGGGTTTTCTTCCTGGATCATATTCAGATACGGCAATACCTTATCGCCACCGATATCCAGCGTTCTGAACGTTACGGGATGATCACCGGCATCATCTAATACTTTGCGATACAGTTCTTCCTGTTCACCCGGACGCGGCAAGGTCGCTGAAACCATGAACTGAAGTTCGGTGCGATAAAGGCCGATACCTTCTGCTCCAGATTGCTCCAACTGCGGCAGGTCCATCAGCAGACCAGCATTCATATTGATGGATAAAGGCACACCATCTTTACTAACGCATGCCTTGTCACGGAGTTTGGCATATTGTTTTTGCCGACCAGCACGCAGTTTTACCTTGTCGGCATAAGATGCTTCTACATCCAACGGAGGGCGAAGCGACACAATACCTTCGTCACTATCAACAATGATCGCGTTGCCATTCTCGGCGTTATCAACCACATCTCGAAGCTGACCAACAACCGGAATACCAAGCGCGCGCGCTACAATCACCACATGTGAGGTTGGCGCTGCTTCCTCCAAAACCAATCCACGAAGTCTGTCAGAATTATAGTCCAGCAGTTCAGCTGCACCCATAGAACGGGCCACAATAATATGATCGCCTTCGATACCCGATTTCCGAGGATCAAGTGATGCGCCCATCAACTCGCGCAAAAGGCGGTTGGCTAGATCATCGAAATCATTCAACCGCTCGCGCAGGTAAGGATCGGGAATCCGCATCATCCGGGCGCGATTATCGCTTTGAACTTTCTCAACGGCAGCTTCCGCGCTCAATCCGGCTCGAATTGCCTCTTCCATTCGACGGTTCCAGCCACGGTCATGAGCAAACATCCGGTAGGTCTCAAGCACGTCACGATGCTCACCTTCGCTTGCAACGTTCCCGCTTTTGAACAAGACGTCAATTGAGACTTGGACTTTTATAAGAGCATCCCGAAGCCTTTGGATTTCATCATCAACCTTTTCATTGAAAAGATTGGTCACCACCACGCGAGGTTGGTGCAAAATCACGTATCCAAG
>CALLHT010000080.1 GCA_938009335.1 uncultured Rhizobiaceae group bacterium | reverse complement strand
TCAAACTACAAAATCGACGATGGCGATGTGGTGATTGCGGCGATTACGTCTTGTACCAACACATCAAACCCGTCTGTGATGATTGGCGCTGGTCTTCTTGCCCGTAACGCACGCGCGAAAGGCCTGACGGTTAAACCTTGGGTGAAAACATCCCTTGCACCCGGCTCGCAAATCGTGACCGATTATCTTAAAAAAGCAAACCTTCAGGATGATCTCGATGCAATGGGCTTCAACCTCGTAGGTTATGGTTGTACGACCTGTATCGGTAATTCCGGTCCATTGCCTGAGCCAATCTCAAATGCAATTAATGAAAACGATGTGCTGGCCACATCTGTTCTTTCAGGCAACCGTAACTTTGAAGGCCGCGTGAGCCCGGATTGTCGCGCAAACTACCTTGCTTCACCACCATTGGTTGTTGCTTATGCGATCGCAGGTTCTCTTCATGTAAACCTGAACACGGATCCTCTGGGTCAGGATCAGGATGGCAACGATGTATATTTGAAAGACATCTGGCCTTCTTCAACGGAGATTGCAGATCTAATCCGCACATCCATCAACGAAGACATGTTCCATACCCGTTATGGCAATGCCTTCAAGGGTGACGCTGGCTGGCAGAAAATCGAAGTTGAAGGCGGCGAGACGTATGGTTGGTCTTCAAACTCAACATACGTTCAGAACCCGCCATACTTCGAAGGCATGACGATGGAAGCTGAACCGATCGAAGACATCAATGGCGCGCGCATTCTGGGTCTGTTTGCTGACTCGATCACAACCGACCACATCTCTCCGGCTGGGTCATTTAAGTCAGAAACGCCTGCGGGTGGGTATTTGACTGACCGTCAGGTGCGCCCAATCGACTTTAACTCTTACGGTTCTCGTCGTGGCAACCATGAGATCATGATGCGCGGTACGTTTGCGAACATTCGCATCAAGAATCAGATGTTGAGCGATGTCGAAGGTGGTTTCTCGAAGCACTATCCTTCGGGTGAGCAAGGCGCGATGTACGATGTTGCCATGCGCTACAAAGAAGAAGGCACGCCGCTGATCATCTTTGCAGGCAAAGAATACGGCACAGGGTCATCTCGCGACTGGGCTGCGAAAGGCACACGCCTTTTGGGTGTACGCGCGGTTGTAACTCAATCATTTGAGCGAATTCACCGTTCGAACCTGATTGGTATGGGTGTTCTGCCGCTCGTCTTCACAGGCGATGACAGCTGGGAAAGTCTTGGCATGAAAGGTGATGAGCAAGTCACCATCAAAGGCCTTGCAGACTTGAAACCACGCCAAACACTGACTGCTGAAATCACATTCAGCGATGGTTCAGTGAAAAATATCGAACTTCTGGTCCGTGTCGATACAGAAGACGAACTCGATTATTACAACGCTGGCGGCATTCTTCACTACGTGTTGCGGAACCTTAACCGCGCAGCATAAAGTGCCATAAACAACGCATTTGCCGCCAATTCTCAGGAATTGGCGGCTTTTTTGCATCAATTTACACAGTTTCGTGTGTCACTCTCTTGTGAGTAGCAATTTACAAACGACCCCATTAGCTTCTATCAAGGAACTGGGAGCCTGTATTAGTGACGAATTGGAAGCAACAAGGATTGGCGCTTATAGCCGCGACATTGTTCACAACGAACATAGCGACAGCAGCCAACGTGAAAACGCCAAAGGCGGTGGTGGAGGTATTCACCAGCCAAGGCTGTCATTCGTGCCCACCTGCTGACAAGATTGTTGAGAAGTTTTCGCAAGAGGGCGACGTTCTCGCGATCAGCGTTCACGTTGATTATTGGGATTATCTGGGCTGGAAAGATATCTTTGCGTCCAAAGAAAACACATTGCGCCAATACGGGTATGCTCGCTCTATGGGCGAAAGTCAGGTTTATACCCCACAAGCCGTGATTAATGGCCGTGATCATGTGGTTGGGTCCCGTGAAAACGCGATCATGAAAACGATAAGCAAGCACAACAGCCTAAACCAAGGCCTTACAGTGCCTATTAACGCTTCGGTGAATGAAAACAGCATCGGTATATCAATTGATGCTGACGCACGAGTTGGCGATGCCACGCTTTACGTCATTTCCATGAAAAAATCACAAGCGGTAGACATCAAGCGCGGTGAAAATACCGGCAAGACGATTAAATATCACAATATTATGAGCGCCATGCAGCCGATTGGCATGATCAAACCCAATGGTCTTAATATCGAGTACCCAATCGCTGATCTCAAGCGACAGGGCCACGACCGCTATGCATTTATCCTGCAATCCATGGATAAGGGCGGAAACCCAGGACCAATTCTGGGTGCTGTATATATCGAAGATTTCTAAGTAATCCTCACAAAAAAAGACCGGCGAGAGGCCGGTCAAGGAATATGGGGATTAAAATGCTACCCAGATTGTGAGGTCCGGCTTGGTACCGCCGGGGGCTGGGGGGGCTGAAAACCGGTGATCTTCAAGCCGGACCGTCTGAGGCAACACGTAGAGATTTACAAACAAGTCCAGTTAAAGAAAGACGTAATCTTGATATCATTGTGATGATTTCGTGGCACGCGAAACTACGTACGTAATTTTGGACTCAAAAGTCTCATTTTTTAATGGTCAAAAAGTCGAGTTTTTTGTTGCATTCCATGCCTTTCAATTTCATCATCAACCCATGAATATTATGCCAGGTTCGAATGTGGTGCCATTGGGCACTCAAAAGCAGGAAAAGCGGCCAGAGGTCGTATCGTTTGATAGACGCGAGATAGATGCTCTGATCCAACTATACAGTTTCCATGTAGGAACTGGAGAATGGCGAGACTACGCCATCGATATGCTTAAGGATCGCGCAGTCTTTTCTATCTTCAAACGCGCCAGCGAAGTGCCGCTTTATACGATAGAGAAGCAACCAAAGCTTGCGCGCAGACAAGGCGCTTGGTCAGTAATCAATGCAAATGGGTTAATCCTTAAGCGCGGCCATGAACTCAAAACGGTTTTGAAAGTTCTGCAGAAAAAACCAAAACTCACATCAGTCTAAGCCAGCCAGTAAAAGGCACAAACAAAAACGGCGCCCGTAGGCGCCGTTGAATTTCATACGGATGTTCGGTTCTACTCGCGGTTACCAAGGAACTGCAGAAGGAACATGAACATGTTGATGAAGTTAAGGTACAAGCTCAACGCGCCCATGATGGAACCACGCGCCATAGCAACTGCGTTACCGGCATAAAAGTCGTACTCAACTTTCAGACGCTGCGTGTCATACGCTGTAAGGCCAGCGAAGATCAGAACGCCAATCACGTTGATCGCAAACTGCAACGGTCCTGAAGGGAAGAAGAAGCTCACGATTGATGCGAGGATCAGACCAATCAATCCCATAAGCAGGAAGCGGCCAAAACCCGAAAGATCACGTTTTGTAGTGTATCCGTAGATGCTCAAAGAGCCAAACGCTGCAGCTGTGATGAAGAACGTTTGCACAATGCTTGATGCGGTAAACACAAAGAAGATGCTGGAAATGGACATGCCCATGACGGCTGCAAACGCCCAGAATACCATTTGCAGGGTTCCGGTGCTCATTTTGTTCAAGCCGAAAGACATGACCAAAACGAATGCAAGCGGTGCAAACATGATGATGTAAGAGATCGGCGCTGTGTAAATGGCAGCTTGGAACGCGGGATTGGTTGACGCCAAGTACGCAGTACCCAGTGCGGCAATGCCTGTAACAGCAAGCGCAAGTGCCATATAATTGTAGATGCCCAGCATGTAAGAGCGCAGGCCCTCATCGTACTGTACGCCAGAACGCGCTGCTGAACCGTAGTTCATTTGATTTTCCTGATAGTCAGCCATGTATTTGGTCACTCCCATCGATGACAAAGGTTGACGCCGCTAACATCGCGGCTTGTTTGTAATATGATAACTAATTGCAGCAATCTCAAGACTTAACGCCCAAAGAATCTGCTTCAAAACAGCTCATTTTGCTGTTTTTTCAGGTGAATCTTTACAATTCCCTTAAATAGGGTGCGGCTTTGAGTCCCAATATTCGCCAAGTTCCCGCCAATCCAAGAACAATTGTAAACGCCAAAGCCACCAATATTGTGGTTAGACTCACCCCCGGTAGAACAACAAACGCGAAATCCATAATCACAGAAATCACGAACCAAGCAGCTAAAGTTCCGGCAAAAATAGCGAAAATTGCCGTTGCAAAGCCAAGAATAGAATACTCGAAGACCAACATTTTCATCAGGCTTCCACGATTGGCTCCCAATGTTTTCAGAATGACCGCATCCTGAACCCGTTCCCTGTTTCCTGCTGCCAATGCGCCTGCCAAAACCAGAACAGATGAGAAAAGGGCAACCAACGCTGCCGCACGAATGGCAGTTGAGAGCTGACCAATCAATGTGTTGACGGTATCCAGCGCATCGCGGATGCGAACAGCGGCAACCGTTGGAAACTCCTTTGCCAATCGCTTCAATAGTGATCCATCAAAATTATTCGCAACCGAGTCGCTTGCGGTAAGCGTTGCCAGAAACGCATGTGGCGCACCAGCGAATGTATTGGGCGAGAAGACAAACACGAAGTTTATTCCCAGCGTTTCCCATTGCACTTCGCGCAAAGATGCAATCTCCGCTTCAATGTTTCTGCCAAGTACGTTGATAACGACTATATCTCCGACGGATAGGTCAAGCTCTCCTGCCTCTTCAGCGCTTACGGAAACAAGCGGCGGACCATCATAATCATCAGGCCACCACTCGCCTTCTGAGAGTGTTGAATTCTCAGGAATGTTCTTCGCATAGGTGATCCCTCGATCACCCTGCAACACCCATTCGCCGTTTCCTTCAACCGGATAGTCAGCCGATGCGATACCTTTGAGCGAAATCACACGGCCACGTAACATCGGCACCGCAATGATCTTCCCACCATCATCCTGCGCTTTTAGTGATGCTTTAAACTGATCGATCTCATGGTTTTGAATATCGACAAAGAAGAAGTCCGGCGCATCCTCCGGAATATTATTGCTGATCTGGTAGCGTAAATTACCATCGATTGAGGCCAGCGCTACCAGTAGCGCAAGACCAAGACCCAGTGACAAAATGACAGACGGAGCCAAAGAACCGGGACGGTGAATGTTGGAGACGGCCATACGCAACGCCGTTGATTTACTGCGCGGCGCTTTCTTTGCAATCCACTGAATCATCAGTGCCACGAGGCGCAGTAAACCAAACGAACAGGCAATTGCTGAAATGAAGACGATTGAAACGAACCGATTGTCTGAGAAATAAATCGCCGTTCCCACCAAAGTGCCTACCAGGACAATAAGGGTAAACACATAGATGAATTTCGGGAACCGTCGCGAAAGATTGAAACTGCTCGCGCGGAACAGTTCGGTTGGCTTAACCTCCTGCGACACGGCAAGCGGCCAGATGGCGAAAATGAGCGCCGTTAATAGACCGTAGAACGCGCCCAGCATAAGCGAGGGAATAAAAATCAGAGATCCATCTGTAACCGGTAAGATGGATCCCAATGCACCTCGCGCCGCATACGGCATGGCGATTGCCAATCCAATGCCAAGCAGAATGCCAAACCCGGTCATGAGGAGGATTTGCGCCA
>CALLHT010000079.1 GCA_938009335.1 uncultured Rhizobiaceae group bacterium | reverse complement strand
AGCTGAGTTCCTCGCCATGATGCCGGAAAAAGTCGCACCCGACACGTCAAACCTGCTGCTCTGTCCAATGCCAGGGCTGATTGTTTCGATTGCCGTTTCAGAAGGCGATGAAGTTCAGGAAGGCCAACCGCTTGCAACCGTCGAAGCGATGAAGATGGAAAACATCCTCCGCGCCGAAAAGAAATGTACGATCTCAAAGATCAATGCCGCTGCGGGTGACAGCTTGGCGCTGGATGATGTGATCATGGAGTTTGGAGAATGACAAACAAACCCACAAAACGCGACTGGCTTGATCTAGCTTCCAAGGAGATGAAGGGCGGTGATCCGCAGAGCCTTGTCTGGCAAACGCCGGAAGGGATTCCCGTTCAGCCGCTATACACGGCAGAAGACGTGGCAGGCATTGAGCACACGGATAATCTGCCCGGGTTTGAACCGTTCCTGCGCGGACCGAAAGCGACCATGTATGCGGGCCGCCCTTGGACCATCCGCCAATATGCCGGTTTCTCAACAGCGGAAGAATCAAACGCCTTCTACCGCAAAAACCTTGCTGCCGGACAGAAGGGCCTTTCGGTTGCCTTCGATCTTGCAACCCATAGAGGATATGATTCAGATCATCCTCGTGTCGTGGGCGATGTGGGCAAGGCAGGCGTTGCGATTGATTCCGTCGAAGACATGAAAATTCTGTTCGATGGCATTCCGCTGGATGAAATGTCCGTTTCCATGACCATGAATGGCGCAGTGATTCCGGTGCTTGCGTCTTTCATCGTCGCAGGAGAAGAGCAAGGCGTAGATCGCTCCAAGCTCTCCGGCACCATTCAAAACGACATCCTCAAGGAATTCATGGTTCGTAATACCTACATCTATCCGCCGGAACCGAGCATGCGGATTGTGGCGGACATCATCGAATACACGGCGAAGGAAATGCCCAAATATAATTCGATTTCCATTTCCGGCTATCACATGCAGGAAGCAGGCGCGAACCTGGTGCAGGAACTTGCCTACACGCTGGCCGATGGGCGCGAATATGTGCGTGCTGCCCTTGCCAAGGGCATGGATGTCGATGCCTTTGCCGGTCGTCTTTCCTTCTTTTTCTGCATCGGTATGAACTTCTTCATGGAGGCTGCCAAACTGCGCGCGGCGCGTTTGTTGTGGTCGCGCATCATGAGCGAGTTTGAACCAAAAAACCCGAAGTCAAAAATGCTCCGCACCCATTGCCAGACATCCGGCGTTTCTTTGCAGGAGCAAGACCCATACAACAATGTGGTGCGCACCGCGTTTGAGGCCATGTCTGCGGTGCTGGGCGGCACGCAATCGCTGCATACCAATTCATTCGACGAGGCCATTGCGCTACCCACCGAAACATCCGCCCGCATCGCCCGCAACACGCAATTGATCCTGCAACATGAAACGGGTGTAACCAACGTCGTTGATCCACTTGCAGGCTCTTACTACGTGGAAAGCTTGACCGATCAGCTAGCCCAAGAAGCCTGGAAGCTGATTGGAGAAGTGGAAGCCGCTGGCGGCATGACAAAGGCCGTTGAGGCAGGACTACCAAAGGCACGCATAGAAGAATCAGCCGCTGCAAAACAGGCGCGCATCGACCGCGGCGAAGAAGTGATAGTAGGCGTGAACAAGTTCCGCCTCACCCATCAGGACCCCGTGGATATTCTGGAAGTCGACAATGATAAAGTGCGCGAGGCACAAATTGCCCGCCTCACCCGCATGAAGAAATCACGGGATCAAGCCGCATGTGATGCTGCGCTTACTCAGCTCACCCGCGTAGCAGAAACAGGAGAAGGCAATATTCTGGAAGCTGCTGTCGCCTGTGCCCGCGCCCGCGCATCAGTAGGAGAAATCTCTGACGCGATGGAAAAAGCCTGGGGCCGTCACAAAGCAGAGACGCATGTGATTTCTGATGTGTATGAAGCAGGCTTCGAAGGCGATGAAGATTGGAAGAAACTTAAATCCGATATCGCGGATATGGAATCTTCGCTTGGTCGCAAACCGCGCTTGATGGTCGTCAAGATGGGACAGGATGGCCATGACCGCGGCGCAAAGGTCATCGCCACCGCCTTTGAAGATATGGGCTTTGATGTGGTGGTGGGGCCGCTATTCCAAACACCGGATGAAGCAGCCGATATGGCCGTCAGCGAAGATGTGGATGTGGTGGGCATCTCTTCCCACGCGGCCGGGCACAAAACCCTTGCTCCAATGTTGTTGGAAGAACTCGCCAAGCGTAACGCAGCAGACAAGATCGTCATTTGTGGGGGTGTGATTCCAGCTCAGGACTATGACTTCCTCAAGGAGGCAGGCGTGACTGAAATCTATGGACCCGGCACGAACATTCTCGAATCCGCATCAAGCCTGTTGGGGCATATTAAAGAAAAGTTCAGGGGCAAGAACTACGCGGCTGAGTGAGTGCTACTCGCTGTTCGGGCATATCTAACGCCAAGGATGGCTAAGAACACTAATAAGCCTGCCGGTCCGAAAAGAAATGTGATTGGCAAGCAAGGCAAAACAAGCCAGAAAGAGATGCTCTGTTGCCGCGCTTTTCTACAAATCCAAGCACCAACAAACAAATCAAAAGCCAGAAAATGTATCCAGCCTGCCATAAGTGCTTGAGGCTCGGAAAATAACTCTACTATACCCGCAAAACTATCGAAGTTGCCGGTTTCAGTTGGGAGCAATGTAACAATAAGCAAATAGATTACAGAAAGTCCTATCGGGATTCCATATCCGGCAATACGGTCCGACCAGACCGGCACCCAAGGGGATATCAATAGGGTGAGCCACCCACATATCGCCAAAATTCCAACGCCAGAAAACAAAACTTCATAAGTCATTTCAATACTCAATACTCTTAAAAAAAATTTCTCGCACTATTATTGCAATATCATTGCATCTGCAAGCTTATTGCAATATAAACCCCTACTATGGATATACAAACAACAAACGCTCTTCGCCTTTTGCAGGCTGGAGACGAGCTAAGAGCCAAATTGTCAGGCGAGTTTTCGGCTATCCACGGCATTTCCGTGAACGAGTATTTTCTCCTGCTTCACTTGGAAAAATCTGCTCGCAACCGACTAGCGAGGGTAGAACTCGCAAAGCGCATGCATGTGAGTGCATCAACCGTGACGCGTATGGCCGCACCTCTTGAGAAGATTGGACTCCTTGGTCGTGAAGTAGACGAAAGGGATGCGAGACTTTCCTATGTCGTATTAACGAAGGCAGGAAAGACCAAACTGATTGAAGCGCAAGCAACATTCACAAAACGCGCCGGATATACGTTTCAAGATCGCTGGACAGAGGAAGAACTCTCCAAGCTTTCTGAGCTTTTGGGTCGCCTTGTTGCAGGAACAGCGGGGAATCTTACTTAGGTTCAGAACCTAACCCTCAGCGCCATTCACGAGTATTGGAACTCTGACTATCCAACTACAAATCAGCCGAAAGCGGTTTTAGAAAATCATGAACCTGTTTGACCTTCCGCGCGAATTTACTGCCCGCAGATTGAGGGTTTAGTAAAAGACTGTTCTCAATGCTCCACTGCGCACTAACGTGCAACATCGGATTGATGGCCAGAACCGGCATTGTGCAGGTTTTAAACTCGCAATACACAACCAGCGGAATGTTTCCCGGATAAGGAGAGACAAGCTGACAGCTCAATGTCTTTGAAACGGTTTCGGATGCGCAAAGAAAGTCAGAACCACGTGTAATTTTCACGCCGTCTTGGCCCAATCTCTTTTGATGGGATGTGGCGTTGTTCGTGGCCAGCGCTCCGGTGTCAGGAACCGCAGAAACTTGTAGTTCATCAAAATCTTCGCCCGTTTTTTCAGGATCATAGTTGATACTGGAAACAACGGGGATCGGATTACCGTGCCCGTCTTTTGCAATATCTGAAACCGGAAGGCACGTGGTTTTTTCTTCAATCAAGAGTGCGTCGCCATTAAAATCTTCAGCCCGGAATGTGGTTCCTCCCCGATAGGTTTTCCCGTCATTGCCAACAAGGCCAAAATCAACGAAACGGTAAAAGTCAGGACACCCTTGCGCATGGGCAAGATCCACGCAAAGCCAAAAAAACAGAATGGGTAATAGTCTGAACATGTGCCCAACACTCCTCGTATTCGAGACTACAAACATAATGCTACCGAAAACAATTCAGCGAAAGTCGCATACTGGCAGCTTGCTGATGGCAGTGTTGTAAAATAAGATTTGAGTGCAAGATTGAGAGTATAAGAAGAACGGACACACTATGACGGGGCAGCAGCACGGATACTATAAACGGGATGCAATCGCCGTATTGCTTCTGCGCGCAGGGCTGGTTTGGTTTTTGTTTCTATGGGCCATTCACAAACTGCTCGCGACAAGCCAGTACCAATCACTTGCCAGGAATTTCGACAAAGTTGAGATCGACGCAACCACCGTGCAATTGATTGGGGTTGCGCAACTCATCGTGTTGTTCCTCGCGCTTATCGGCATTTTCAGGCCCTTTACCTATGGCGCAATGGCGTTGATGCATGCATTCACCGTATCGCGGCAATGGGAACGCTATATTGATCCTTTCGCGATCAGTGAAAGAGGGTTTCCGATCAACCGGAATGTTTCTGTCAGTGCGGCCGTCATGTGTGCGTTTATCGTATTGATTTTGCTCATTCACCGAGACCGCTATTCAATCGGCGCTTGGCTGCAACAGCGAATTGGCAACAAGTGGTGGCTTTAAGGCGATAAAGGCTGACCCGAAGCCTATTCTCCTTAGACAGAGGTTCAATTGCCCCAATTGAGACTCATTCTCAATTTCATTGACTTTTTGCGAATGATTATCAATATTATTCCAAAGAGTGATCGTGAAAGAGTTTCCATGCGTCGAGTGTTCTCCGCCCTTCTTGCTGCCAGTGCCATTGTAAGCGTTATGGCGACTTCTGCGCTTGGCGCAGAAAAGATGAAGGTCGTCACCACTTTCACCGTTATTGCCGACATGGCATCCAACGTGGCAGGGGATGCCGCGGACGTGGTTTCAATCACTAAACCCGGCGCAGAAATTCATGGCTACGAACCAACGCCTAAGGACATTGTTCGCGCAAGCGACGCTGACCTTGTCTTATGGAACGGGATGAACCTAGAACTGTGGTTTGAGCAATTTCTCTCAAACCTTAAAGACGTGCCTTCAGCCACACTGACAGATGGCATTACGCCGATCTCAATTTCCGAAGGGTCTTACGAAGGCAAACCCAATCCGCATGCCTGGATGGGTTTGGACAACGCACTCATCTATATCGACAACATCGAGAAAGCGCTGGCGGAACAAGACCCCGATAATGCAGAGATCTACGCGGCAAACGCGGCTGCCTATAAGCAGAAACTTCGCGAGACAATCGAGCCGCTCAAGGCAAGCATCGCGCAAATTCCTGAGGACCAGCGCTGGCTCACCACATGCGAAGGCGCATTCAGTTATCTGGCAAGAGATTTCGGACTAAAAGAACTTTACCTCTGGCCGATGAACGCAGACCGTGTTGGCACGCCAAAACAAGTCCGCAACGTAATTGACGGTGTGCGAGACAATAACATTCCCGTCGTCTTTTGCGAGAGCACGGTCAATACAGCACCTGCCGAACAAGTTGCCCGCGAAACAGGCGCACGGTACGGCGGCGTGCTTTACGTGGATTCTCTCAGTGTTCCAGATGGCCCCGTACCAACTTATCTAGATCTTCTCCGCGTCACTTCGCAGACGGTGGCCGACGGCCTCGCCGCCACGAATTGAGCATCACACATGTCAGAACAACGCGGAATCTGCGCACATGATGTGACCGTTACCTATCGCAACGGCCATACGGCCTTGTGGGACGCAAGTTTTGAAATTCCCACCGGCACCATCACCGCGCTTGTGGGTGTCAACGGTGCGGGAAAATCGACCCTCTTCAAAGCGATCATGGGGTTTGTCCCGACAGCAAAAGGCGAGATCACTGTTCTTGGCAATCCGGTTAAAACCGCACTGAAACAAAATCTCATCGCCTATGTGCCTCAAGCCGAAGAGGTGGACTGGACCTTCCCTGTTCTGGTGGAAGACGTGGTGATGATGGGACGCTACGGCCATATGGGGTTTATGCGCCGTGCGAAAGCGGCAGACCACGAAGCCGTGGACCAAGCACTTAAACGCGTCAACATGCAGGATTTTAGAACCCGCCAGATTGGTGAGTTGTCAGGCGGTCAACGCAAGCGGGTATTCCTTGCCCGCGCTTTAGCCCAAGACAGTCAGGTTATTTTGCTGGACGAACCCTTCACTGGCGTCGACGTACAAACCGAAGAACAAATCATCAAATTGATGGGCGAACTGCGATCAGAGGGCCGCGTGATGCTGGTCTCTACCCACAACCTTGGTTCAGTGCCTGAATTTTGTGACCGCACGGTTCTGGTCAAGGGCACAATTCTTGATCATGGCCCAACGGCTGAAACCTTCACGCGTGAAAACCTTGAAGCAGCCTTTGGTGGCGTTCTTCGTCAGTTCACGCTGGGAGGCTCCGATCTTCATGACGATGATGACGAACGCGAAGTCACCATCCTGACCGATGATGAGCGCCCATTTGTTCAATACACGCAACGGGAGAAAAAGAAGAAGGACAAGACATGATCGATGTCCTTCTGGAGCCTTTCACCTATACCTATATGTTCAACGCCATGTGGGTCTCAGCATTAGTGGGCGGTGTCTGCGCATTTCTCTCTGCCTACCTCATGCTCAAAGGTTGGTCTCTAATTGGTGATGCGCTCTCCCACTCTGTCGTCCCCGGCGTTGCGGGCGCATACATTCTGGGCCTACCTTTTTCGCTGGGGGCATTCATCGCAGGCGGATTGGCAGCGGGAGCCATGCTCTTCCTGTCAGAACGTTCGGGCCTGAAAGCAGACGTTATCATCGGGTTGATCTTCACATCTTTTTTTGGTCTTGGTCTTTTCATGATCTCGATCAACCCTATTGCGGTTGATATACAGACGATCATCATGGGCAACATTCTAGCCATCACGCCGCAAGACACTTTGCAACTTGTTATCATTGGGGCGGTGTCACTCACCATTCTAACGCTCAAATGGAAAGACCTGATGGTCACCTTTTTTGACGAGAACCATGCGCGATCCATTGGCCTCAACCCGACGCTGTTAAAGATTATGTTCTTCACGCTGCTTTCAGCTTCTGTTGTTGCCGCCATGCAAACAGTCGGCGCATTTCTGGTCATCGCGATGGTCGTTACGCCAGGTGCCACGGCATACCTGTTATGCGACCGCTTTCCGCGCTTGATTGTGACATCCGTTGCGATTGGCAGCATCACCAGTTTTGTGGGTGCGTATCTTAGCTATTTCCTGGATGGCGCAACGGGTGGGATCATCGTTTCACTGCAAACGCTGATCTTCTTGCTAACCTTCGTCTTTGCACCAAAACACGGGCTTTTAGCCTCGCGCCGAAAAGCTGCTGAAGCACTTCAATTGCATGAGGCAAATCTGTGATGTGGGAAGTATTAATCCAGCCCTTCCAGTTTCCCTTCATGCAGAATGCATTTCTCATCTGCATTCTGGTGGCAATACCAACCGCGTTGCTTTCTTGCTTTCTGGTCCTAAAAGGCTGGGCGCTGATGGGAGACGCAGTCAGCCATGCGGTTCTGCCCGGTATTGTGCTCGCATATATATTCGGCATTCCCCTCCTAATCGGCGCATTTGCGGCTGGTATGCTTTGTGCGATAGCAACAGGCTATCTCGCTTATAATAGCCGCGTGAAACAGGACACAATTATGGGGGTCGTCTTCTCCGGCATGTTCGCAGTCGGCGTCGTGTTATATGTGGCCATAGAAACCAACGCGCATCTTGATCATATTCTGTTTGGCAATATGCTTGGCATCGAACCGCAGGAACTTTGGACAGCAGGAACGATCGCCCTCCTCGTCACAGGCGCAATCGCCTTCAAATGGCGGGACCTGCTCTTACATAGTTTTGATCCCGCTCAGGCAAAGACATCAGGGCTTTCGGTCAATCTACTGCACTATGGCTTGCTCAGCGCTATGTCGCTCACCATCGTAGCAACGCTTTCCGCAACCGGCCTCATCCTTGCAATTGGCCTTTTGATTGCACCGGGAGCGATTGCATTTCTGGTGACGCGACGTTTTTCAGCAATGCTGATTGCTGCCGTGCTGATTAATCTCAGCACAATGTTATTGGGAACCTATTTGAGCTTCCATCTTGATAGTGCCCCTGCTCCAACCATCATTCTGGTGCAGTCATTTTTGTTTGTTGTCGCCTTTGCAAACAGGCTTCTGCAAAACAATCGCGCATCTGCCAAACAAGTTGAGCAACTAAATTAGGCCGCGTATTGCCGAAACTCTTCAACAATCCTGACATAGAGTTCGCGCTTAAATGGCACAATCAAACCGGGCATCTCGTTTAGGTCACGCCACTGCCATTGATCAAATTCGGGATGCGATCCATCCGGCGGCTCCGAGATATTAATTTCATCCTCGTTACCCTCAAACCGGAACGCAAACCACTTCTGGGTCTGGCCGCGATACTTACCCTTAAGACCGATACCAAGAAGGTCATCCGGCAAATCGTAATTGAACCAATCAGAGGCCTCGGCCAGAAGCGTGACCGTTTTCATGCCGGTTTCTTCGAAGAGTTCGCGCTTTGCAGCGGGTAAAGGATCCTCCCCCTTATCGATGCCGCCTTGGGGAAACTGCCAGCGAAACTCGCTTGGCGTTTCAGAATTTTGGATACGTCGGCCAGCCCACACTTTACCTGTCGCATTAAAGGCAACCACCCCAACGCAACGCCTGTACGGCATTTCTTCACGCAGAAGCTTATCGCTCACTTGTTGGGATCTTTCACAACAGCAGTAACGGGCGTGATCTCAATGCCGTTTTGTTTTGAACGACGAGCGAATTCGGAAATCATCGCAATACTGTCTGGAAACGCGTTAGCCATTCCAATTGCAAGGCCGGTGCGTTTTGCCTGTGCGGCGAGCTCATTCAACTTGGATGCAATGGCAGAGCGGGATCGAACGTTATCAATCAGAATTTCAGCCCTTGCGTAGGGAACGAGTTCTTTTACAGCGACACCTGGCCCCATGCTGTTTTGGACTGTGCCATCTTCAAAAAACATCAAACCGCGCTTGGAAATTTCAGCAAAAATCGGTGACAAACCGGCTGGCTGTTGAAGAATCTTGTTACCAAGGTAATTGGTAACACCCACATAGTTGGTAAGCCTGCTCATTGCCCAATGCAGATTAGCGAGGTTCTCTTCAAGATCAGCCTCAGTCCGCAATGTATGAGGTCCGGGATTATTTTGCGGATAATCAATCGGCTCCATTGGCAGTTGAAGAAGCAATTCGTGGCCCGCCTTACGCGCAGTTTGCATCCAGCGATTTAGAGAATTGCCATACGGAGCAAAGGCCAGCGTTACATTTGGCGGCAAGGAATCAATTGCAAGCTTGGTACTGGTTTGGCTGATCCCCAGACCGCCGACCACAATCACAACACGCGCTACACCAAAATTGCCTTCGGTATCTGGTTGGCGGCTATACAGGTCCATTGCACGAATGCCATCTGGCGAGACTTTCGGAATAACGCCGGATGCACCACGCTCAATCAACTGTGGATCGGGCAAATGGGCAAGCGCCAGTTCCTGACGTTTAATCGGAGCGGCTTTGGGCAAAGGCTTTAACGTCGGCGTTGGCTTCAACGGAACCAGCGTTTCGCTTGGTTTCACCTCTTGAAAGTCACCCTTTGAAAGATCAATCACATGAT
Source organism: uncultured Rhizobiaceae group bacterium (assembly GCA_938009335.1). GTDB lineage: Bacteria > Pseudomonadota > Alphaproteobacteria > Rhizobiales > Rhizobiaceae > JAALLB01. Next base: position 1,046 of record CALLHT010000079.1, on the reverse strand, counting down.
TGCGGCTGGGCACCGTTGCAGTGGTTTCCAGGTCGATAGCAGGTGCGGCATCTGCTTCATCGGGCGTTTGAAGCACAATCTCAACAGGTGGCTCAGGCTGGTCTCCATAACCTGAAAGACCACCATAAAAATGAAACACAGGAAGCGCACAAACGGTACACAAAGCCAAGGCGACCAATGCACCTTTACCGCGCGTCGATTGCTGACGTTCGTCTATCCTCTTTAGAGGTTTCGTAAACTCATTTTCTGATTTCATGCCGCTATCGTGTTCCATCCCCACGAATCAATTAGGGGAAGCATAGCTTCCCCTATGAAAATTCCAAGCTTGGTTTGAAATTTAGATCGGCAATATGCCAATCAGTTTGCGCTTGGCACCGCATCATCCGGGTTTGGCGGGAATGCAGCATGTTGTTTCACGCCTCGGAGCAGATCTTTCGCATAAGAAAGCTGCACATCATCTTTTGGATCCGGTGGCACATAGGCGATTGAGCCTGATCCTTCTTCGTTCTCTTCGTTACCAACAATATGGCCACGAAGATTTGATTCACCGCGCGCTTCCACACGACCCTGAAGATCTTCCGGCAGCGGCTGATCCACCTTGATATCCGGATCAATACCCTTGCCCTGAATAGAGCGATCTGCAGGCGTATAATACAGCGCCGTTGTCAGTCGCAGAGCACCATTCGAACCCAATGGGATGATGGTCTGAACAGAGCCTTTGCCAAATGAACGAGTACCCACGATCGTTGCGCGTTTGTGATCTTGTAGCGCACCAGCAACAATCTCGGATGCAGAGGCTGAGCCACCATTGATTAGCACGATTACCGGCTTGCCTCCGGTAAGATCACCCGGACGCGCAGAATGTCTGCGCCCTTCGTCCGCGTCACGACCACGCGTTGAAACAATCAACCCGCGATCAAGGAACGAGTCAGAAACACTCACGGCTTGGTCCAGCAAACCGCCCGGGTTCAAACGCAGATCAACCACAAAGCCTTTCAGCTTATCGTCGCCCACTTCTTCGCGAATTTTCTTGATCGCATTTTCCA
>CALLHT010000078.1 GCA_938009335.1 uncultured Rhizobiaceae group bacterium | reverse complement strand
CGGAAGAGGTAGTGGCTGTCTTGCGGGCCGGGGGAGGCTTCCGGGTGGTGCTGGACTGAGAAGACCGGCTTGCCATCCACTTCCAAGCCGCAGTTTGACCCGTCAAAGAGTGAGACATGCGTTTCGCTCACGCCAGTTGGCAGGCTTTCACCATCCACCGCAAAGCCATGGTTCATGGAAACGATCTCAACTTTGTTGGTTGTGTGGTCTTTCACTGGATGGTTTGCACCATGATGGCCCTGATGCATTTTGACCGTCTTTGCACCCAGTGCCAGGGCCAGCATCTGGTGGCCGAGACAAATGCCAAAGACCGGCGTATCGGTTGCCAAAACGCCTTTGATCATCTCAACCGAATATTCGCCCGTTGCTGCCGGATCGCCCGGACCATTGGAGAGGAATACGCCGTCCGGCTTTTGCGCCATCACTTCATCTGCTGTTGCTGTGGCGGGCATGACGGTCACTTTTGCGCCAAGCCCTGCGATCAAGCGCAGAATGTTACGCTTTACGCCAAAGTCGATCGCTACAATGTGGTAGTTTTCTTCTTTCGAATTTGAATAACCCTCATCCCATACCCAAGGCGTTTCAGACCAAGGCGTATCTTTGCCGTGGCCTACACCTTTTGCGAGATCTAGCCCTTCAAGGCCGGACCATTCCGCTGCTTGGGCCTTCAATGCGTCGATGTCAAACGTGCCGTCCGGGTCATGCGCAATCACACAATTCGCCATGCCGTTTTCACGGATAAGATTGGTGAGTGCGCGCGTATCAACACCCGTCATGGCAATGATGTTCTGCGCCTTCAGCCAATCATCAAGATGGGAAACCGAGCGATAATTGGAAGGCGTTGTGATATCCGCCTTAAAGACAGCGCCCACGGCTGCATCAATCTTCTCAGGCGATAGGGTTTCTTCGTCATCTTCATTGGTACCCACATTGCCCACGTGCGGGAAGGTGAAGGTTACGATTTGGCCTGCGTAAGATGGATCGGTGAGGATTTCCTGATAGCCGGTGATGGCGGTATTAAAGCAAATCTCGGCTTGTGCACTTCCCGTGGCACCGCATCCCTTGCCCTCAATCACCGTGCCATCAGCGAGCACGATCAATGCGGTCGGTTTTTCTTCAGTCCAGGGTGCAGGGGTGTTGCTCATCGGTGCATGCTCGCGGGTTAACCCGCCGTTTTCGGGCGAGTGTGTGGGAGAAATGTGTTGGCTGAATTTGCAAAATAGAGGATGCAGCCCCAAGGGTCAACAGAAGTAACGATTTATAAAATATAACAAAATCAATAATTTAAGATATTTTTCCACCATTGCTAATTTGCACTAATAAGGGTAATTTCTCGCGGGTTGTGAAAGGGGTCATGATGCGGAACCGAATCTCAGAAACGTTGAAAGTCGCAATGAAGGCGAAAGACACCAAGCGTGTGTCTACCTTGCGTCTGGTAAATGCTGCCATTAACGAGCGCGATATTGCTCTGCGTGGCAAAGGAAAAGACAAGGCGGATGAGGAAGAGGTGCTCGACATTCTCACCAAAATGGTGAAGCAACGCGAAGAATCCTCCCGTATGTATCGCGAGGCCGGGCGCGATGATCTTGAAGCGCAAGAATTGGAAGAAATCGAGATTATTCGCGAGTTCCTTCCCCAGCAACTATCAGCAGAAGAGGCGGAAACTGCGGTAACGGAAATCATTGCAGAAACCGGTGCTGAATCCTTACGCGATATGGGCAAAGTCATGGGGCTTTTGAAAGAACGCTATCGCGGGCAGTTGGACATGGGCGTTGTGGGGCCTTTGGTGAAGTCCAAACTCGGTGCCTAATCTATGACACGCGGTTCAGCGGTTGCGCTGGTTCTTTTTGGCGCAACTTTGATGAGCTTTGTCGGCCTTGTTCTACGGCATATTGAACATGCGGATGGCTTTCAGATTATGGCCTATCGGTCATTATCGCTTTCCCTGGTTGTTTTGATCTTTGCGTGTTGGATGCGTAAGCAGCGTATTTCCGGGTTCTTGCGGCAAATTGATGCCAAAGATTGCCTCGTGGGTTTGTTCCTGGGCGTTGCCTTCACCTGTTATGTGTTTGCGCTTATCAATACCAACATTGCCAGTGCCTTGTTCATTCTTGCATGCGCGCCTGTTTTTGCTGCAATTCTTTCCTGGGTTTTGTTGCGAGAAGCTCCGAGTGGTCTCTCGGTCATGGCAATTGCTATGGCTATTGCCGGAGTGAGCATCATGGTGTGGGACGGTATCGGCAATGGCTCGACATTTGGCAACATGTTTGCGGTCGTCTCGGCATTTTGTTTTGCGGTGATGCTGGTCTTGATCCGGAAGTTCGATCGTGACCCGCTTGGCGGAACATTTATGGCGGGTGTTTTCTCTAGTATCGGAAACGCTGGTATTGCTCTTATCTTCGGGGCGGGGCTTGCTATTACGACTTGGGATTTGGGACTAAGCTTGTTTATGGGGGCGTTCACCATTGGGCTTGGGATTGCTTGTGTATCGATCGCTGCAAGCTATCTGCCGCCATCGGAAGTGAGTATTCTTGTCTTGCTAGAGAGCGTGCTCGGTCCGGTTTGGGTTTGGCTGTTTCTCAACGAAACCACAACAGCCAATGTTCTGATCGGCGGCGCTATCGTTTTGGCGGCGGTGATCTTGCAGACTTTGGGTGGCGTTAAATCACCAGCCTGACGACTGGCTCTAAGGTTGAGCGGACAAGGTCAGGAGTGAGCGCGCAGAACGTGGCAAAAACCAGCGTATAATAACTCCAGTATGCCAGCCCTTTCTGGAACGGCGTATCGGGTACTTGTTCTGCATGAATGACGAACCCGGGTTTAACCATTTTTTGGTATTCAACTACGGTTTCAACGTCAGGTTCGCTAAACTCAATTCCAAATCGTTTCATCGCTTTGTATCCTGCTACTTATGGTTTAGCCCCTGCGTGAAATCTATTGGATCAGCGTTTAACAGAACCTTCGAATTGTCCTTAAAATTTTAATGGACGCCGTAATTCTTGTGAGAAATCCGATCACAAAAAATTGCACCGCGTCCTCAAAGAGAACGCGGTGCGAAATAAGGTGTTTTTCTGAAGCGTCAGTTATCAATCTTTGCGAGCAGAAGCGGATTGCGAACGAGATTTCGCACGCCATGGGCGTGATCTTCGTCGAATTCATTGCCGCTTAGCCAATCTGCAACCGATTTGATGCTGACTTTCGCAACTTTTGGACGCACGCTCCAAGAAACCTGAAAGGGTGACCCTGCTGTGTTGTAGCTTGGACCCGTTGTAGAGCCTGCATACTGGACCGGGGTTCCCATATTTTTCGGGATATTGGTCGCTTGATAATAGCCGTTCTCTCTCGAGACTTTGTTCAATTCTTTGAAATCCAACGCATTGTCATCATTGACGAGCACAACCACTAGAGCTTCCACACGCAGTTGCGGGTTTTTGATTGCTTCACTCAAGCAGGATCCTAGTGTTGGACCTGGTTCAACTTGGGCTGTTGTATGAACATAGTGAACCTCGATTGTATCGCCCGGTTCCAATGTTCCATGCTTCTCTGCGCCTACTTTGTAGTCGACCGGCGTAAGTTCTGCCTCACTCAACTCACCGCTATAAAGAAAACCGGTGCCGTAGCCCTTGCCATCGCCGTTGCCAGCGTATTTTGTGAATTCTCCACCTTTGTGCTCAGCACCTTCATGAAAATGAATGTTGCACAGGTTCATTTCCGTATAAGCGGGGGCCGCCTGAAAAGCGCGCGTATTTTTTCCATCAATGGAATCGATATCACGTGGGGCTTGCGGGCCGAAGCCAGCACCTATTGTTGAATTGGCGAGTGCCGTGCGTTGGCCTGAAATGACTGTGTCGTCGACAGTCTTAGCCTCACCTGCAAATGATACACTTGCTGCAAGTGCAATAGCGGTCGTTGCTGTCAGCAATTTGAGTTGTTTCATAATGTTTACCCATCCATACTCTAAACAATCAGAAAAAGAGCATTCCATATGGTTGAGTTTCGATCTTAGAAGTTCGCCGATTTATTCATCCACATAGATTTTACCCTCTGCATATCCTTACTTAGCGTAATTTTAGAGAGCCTCAATACTTTTTTAACCAAAAATTTCAAATAGGTAATATGTTATAACGTTACGTTTTTGCTATTTGCCCGCGATGACACTTAGGCATGCGCAGATTGTAAATCCATTTGTCCACACGCTATCCCCGAAACATTTCTATTAGGGAGATGGCGAAAAGTGGAAATTATCGCTACATAAACACCATGCGTTTTCCTGACTCTTTCCTTGATGACATTCGTGACCGGCTTCGGATCTCTGAAGTTGTTGGGCAACGTGTGACATTCGACAAGAAGAAGACGAATGCTGCAAAAGGGGATTATTGGGGTAATTGCCCGTTTCATGGTGAGAAAACCCCCAGTTTCCACTGTGAGGACCGCAAGGGCAGGTACTATTGCTTTGGTTGCGGGGCGTCGGGAGATCATTTCAGGTTTATTACAGAGTTGGATGGCCTGAATTTTGCGGAAGCCGTCGAACGCCTTGCTGCGCAGGCTGGGCTTCCTATGCCGATCATGGATAAGCGGGAGCAAGAACGCGAAGAAAAGCGTAAGACTCTGTTTGATGTCATGGAAATGGCGGCGCAGTTCTTTCGCGAGAAATTGCATGAGCCTGTTGGAGCCGATGCGCGTGCCTATTTGCGCGGGCGGGGACTTTCTCCCGCAATTCAACAGGAGTTCGGGATTGGTTTTGCACCTGACAGCCGAAACGCGCTCAAACAATATTTGGCAGAGCAGGGCGTGGATGCAGCGCAAATGGAGGCCTGCGGCCTCGTCAACCATGGCGAGGGAATTGCGGTTTCTTACGACAAGTTTCGTGGCCGCATCATGTTTCCAATTCCCGATTCCCGAGGCCGGACGATTGCCTTTGGCGGACGGGCCATGTCTCCTGATGCGCTTGCCAAATATATGAACTCGCCGGAAACCGAATTGTTTCATAAATCAAACGTCCTCTATAATTTCGCAAAAGCGCGTAAGCCCGCGTATGACAAAGGCCAAGTGATAGCTGCCGAAGGGTATATGGATGTGATTGCTCTTCATGCGGCAGGTTTTCACAATGCAGTTGCGCCCCTTGGTACGGCGCTGACCGAACGCCAAACCGGACTTCTGTGGAAGATGAGCAACGAGCCTATCCTTTGTTTCGATGGTGATGGAGCGGGCGTAAAGGCCGCTCACCGGGCCATTGATCTGGCGCTTCCTATGTTGCGGCCTGGGTATTCAGTCCGGTTTGCGATGTTGCCGGATGGCAAAGACCCGGATGATCTCATTAAAGAAGAGGGGCCGGAAGCCATGCAAAGTGTCATTGCTGCTGCTTTGCCATTGGCTGAGATGCTGTGGAACCGTGAAATTTCGTCCGGGATCTACAATACGCCGGAACGTCGGGCCGAGCTTGAAGCGCGATTAAAGCAGGTTGTGGGCATGATCCGCGATGACAGTGTTCGTCGTCACTATGATCAAGACATCCGCGATCGCCTCAATGCCTATCTGCGCGGTGAAAACCAAAACGGGCCGCGTGGAAACAGCAACTATGGAGGCCGCGATTACCCCAACCGCAACTACTCAAAAGGTCAAAGCAAAGGGTTTGGTGGTCAGGCCGGTGGAAAGAAGTTCAGCGCAAGCCCGTCTCTCTTATCCAGCAATTTGCTGAAAAAGGGTCAAAACCGGGTTTCTCTACGTGAAGCAGCACTGATTGGTGGCGTTGTGTTCCATCCTGCGGTCGGATTTGAGTTTTTTGAAGAGATCTCCGTTTTGGGAGTGCAAAGCCGGGATTTGCAGCTCATTCAAAGTGTTTTGCTCGATATTTACGCGTCCTGGCAGGGTGATGAACCCTATCCGACATTGGACATCGTATTGGATGAGTTTAACAAGCGCGGATTGAGTGAGATGCTAACCAGTCTGAAATCTCAGCTTGCCGCCGCTAAATTGTGGCAATTATTGCCAGAAGCCGCGTTTGAAGACGCCCGTGACGGCTGGCATCAGGCTTATACCTTGCATCTTAAAAATCAGACACTACATTCAGAGTTGAAAGCAGCAGAACGCGCGCTGGCTGATGATGATAGCCAGGAAAACCTCGAAAGAATGCTGCTCATTCAGCAAGAGCTGAGCCGTAATGACGGTCTGGAGGCTCTGATAGACGGATTTGGAGTTTCTTCTGGCAGGCCAGCCAGAGGTTTCTAACCAATCACGTTTATCTGGAACCACAGATTTTTCTTGACGAAAAGTGTTTGAAACGGAATCAGTTCATCACAAAATTACAATGTATGACCTAGGGAGCCCGGTCGCCGTTACCCACCTATAAATCATGGTGCTGTTCTTTCAGCACTTATTTCGATTTTAAGGCCGGATTAACCATGTTTGGGCTAGCTGACATACACGGGAAAAGAGTTTTGATTCGGCGAAAATGCATTGCCGAACGGATATCTTTGGAAAATGGGATCGACAGGCAGATCGCCTGATGGAGTGCAGAGCCACATGGCTACGAAAACCAAAACGAAAAATGCTGAAGAAGAACAGGCTGTAGAAACAAAAACCGAGGCGCAAGACGGCCCGGTTCTGGATTTAAGCGCTGCTTCAGTCAAGAAGATGATCAAAGCTGCTAAAAAGCGCGGCTATGTGACCACTGAAGAACTTAATTCCGTTATTCCTTCTGATCAGGTTTCACCAGACCAAATCGAAGACACCATGGCAATGCTATCCGATATGGGCATCAACGTTGTCGAAGAAGACGAAGTTGATGAAGAGGTTGAAGGCGGCGATCTGGTTGAAACCACCGGCAAGGCTGTCACCACCGCTAAGAAGCGTGAACCAACCGACCGGACAGATGATCCTGTTCGAATGTACCTACGCGAAATGGGTACGGTTGAATTGCTCTCGCGTGAAGGTGAGATTGCGATTGCCAAGCGTATTGAGGCTGGCCGTGAGACCATGATTGCTGGCCTTTGCGAAAACCCGCTGACCTTCCAGGCGCTGATCATTTGGCGTGATGAACTGATTGAAGGCAATATTCTGCTTCGTGACATCATTGACCTTGAAGCAACCTATGCTGGCCCAGAGGCGAAGATTGTGCCCGCAACTGTGCCGCCTGCTGCAGAACAGGCAAAGGCTGCAGAAGAGGAAAAAGAGAAGAATAAGCCTGAGAAGCAGGTTGATCCACTGACCGGTGAAGTTCTTGAAGGTCAGGAAGAAGAAGAGGAAGATGATGATGACGACATGGAGGCAAGCCTATCGCTTGCGGCCATGGAAGCAGAACTGAAGCCTCAGGTTTTTGAGACGCTTGATTTTATCGCATCTGAATACAAAAAGCTGCGCCGCTTGCAGGACCAATTGGTTGAGAAGGCACTCGACAGCAAAAAGCTCTCTCCGGCACAGGAAAAGCGCTACAAAGAACTTCAGGAAGAGATTATCAAGTCTGTTAAGTCATTGTCTTTGAACAATAATCGTATCGAAGCGCTGATCGAACAGCTTTATGCGATTAACAAAAACCTGTTGAGCCTTGAAGGCCGCTTGCTGCGTTTGGCAGAATCCTATGGTGTTCCGCGCGAAGTGTTCCTGGAAGAGTATTTCGGTTCAGAACTTGACCCGAACTGGATTCGTCGGATTGCAAATCTCTCATCCCATGGTTGGAAAGATTTCAACAAGGGTGAGAACAAGCAGATCAAACAGCTTCGTGGAGAAATTCAGGAGCTTGCCGGTGAAACGGGTCTTCAACCAACCGAATTCCGCCGTATCGTACACAAAGTTCAAAAGGGACAGCGCGAAGCGGCTCAGGCCAAAGAAGAAATGGTCGAAGCAAACCTGCGTCTCGTGATTTCGATTGCCAAGAAATACACCAACCGCGGGCTTCAATTCCTTGATCTCATTCAGGAAGGCAATATCGGCCTCATGAAGGCGGTTGATAAATTCGAATATCGCCGTGGTTACAAATTCTCGACCTATGCCACATGGTGGATCCGTCAGGCGATCACGCGTTCAATCGCGGATCAGGCGCGCACCATCCGTATTCCGGTGCATATGATAGAGACGATCAACAAGATCGTCCGCACATCGCGTCAGATGCTGCATGAGATTGGTCGTGAGCCAACGCCGGAAGAATTGTCCGAGAAGCTGGCCATGCCGCTTGAAAAGGTTCGCAAGGTTCTCAAAATTGCCAAAGAGCCGATCTCACTCGAAACGCCGATTGGTGATGAGGAAGACAGCCATCTGGGTGATTTCATCGAAGATAAAAACGCCATTCTGCCGATTGATGCGGCAATTCAGGCGAACCTTCGTGAGACGACAACCCGCGTGCTAGCGTCGCTTACGCCGCGTGAGGAACGTGTGCTTCGCATGCGCTTTGGTATCGGCATGAATACCGACCATACTTTGGAAGAAGTGGGCCAGCAGTTCAGCGTGACGCGTGAGCGTATTCGTCAGATTGAGGCGAAAGCGCTGCGTAAGCTTAAGCATCCATCAAGATCACGCAAGTTGCGGAGTTTCTTGGATAGCTAAGAATTGTCGATTAGAGATATCGAAAAAGCCGCTCACTCTGGGCGGCTTTTTTGTTGGGTGACTTGTTCCTGTAGCAGTTGAGGCTAAGCTTTAGACAGTTTTTGGCCACATCCTAACAATCAAAAACATAAAACTACCCATTGCCAAAATTGGAAATAGATAAATGAAAATTGGAATTGCGAACATAGCAAATACAAAGGCTAAGCCAGGAGCTATCATCAAAAGGATCATGCCAATGACGACGATAGCAAATATTGCAAAAAACCAAATTTTCAGAACAAGCATTAGATCACCCATTTAAGATTTCCTTATTTGAACAATGTTCAATTATCAATAAATGAACAATGTTCAAAAATCAATACGTGTTGGGAATTTTGGTTAATAGAACCTTGCGCACAGGCCAGCCGCTCAGAACTTGCAGCTTTTTGGGGGCATGCTAAGCTCTTGTTATGGCAATGAATGTTCATATCCGTGAAAGCACTGCAGAAGACCAAGAAGGCATTTTGGACATCTACCCTGATGCATTTCCGGAAGAAGACCTTATTCCGCTTGTAAAAGAGCTTTTGGCAGACACCGCTTCAACGCTTTCTCTCGTTGCTGAATTGGAAAGCCAGATTGTTGCGAACGTTGTATTTACCGAAGCATCAGTAGAAGGGTTTGACGACAAGCTCTCATTGCTCGGGCCTCTATGCGTTTCCACCAAGCATCATCGCCGGGGCATTGGAACAGCCATTGTGAAATCCGGGTTGGCGCGGCTGTTGGCGAATGATGTCTCATCGGTTTTGGTGCTGGGCAATCCGAAATATTACGGGCGTTTTGGATTTCAGGCGCCAAGCGCAATTCTAGCGCCTTACGATTTGCCGGAAATCTGGCATGGCTCTTGGCAGGTATTGCACCTTAATGAAGCTGCGTCGCAGGTCGAAGGGCAATTGCTGGTCACACCACCATGGCAGCATGAGCATTTGTGGCTTCCTTGAATCGAGATAGGCATCGAGCCATTGGTTGTCTCTAAATTCTTGTGGTATAATCCAATTCATGAACATTCAAGCGACTACACAATTTGCCGAAGGTTTGCCGCGCCGCCGTTTCACGGTGGAGGATTGTTTCCAGCTTGTGGAGAGCGGGATTGTGTCGCCGGATGAAAAGTTTGAACTGCTCGGTGGGGAGATAGTTCCAATGTCGCCTAAAAACATTCTTCATGAAAATCTGAAATCGTGGCTCGTCGAGCAGTTTAATCTGACCTTTGTTGGCAGATACAGAACGTATATCGAGCCGACGGTTCATCTCTCAGAAGATACATTTATCGAACCGGACATTGTGGTGACCAAACGTGATCGAGGCATGGAAAAGATCACACCAGATGATGTGTTACTCGCGATTGAAGTTTCCAACACAACGCTCGCTTATGACCTCGGTAAAAAGGCAGAGGTCTGTAGCGCGGCAGGCATCCGGGATTATTGGGTCATTCACGGAACCACGCTTGAAACCCACGTCCATCGCAAACCACATAAAGACGGTTACCGCGCTATTTCGACGCTCGATGCAAATGCTGAACTGGTGCCGGATTTGCTAAATGATATTTCGCTCAAAATGGATGAGTTTTCCTAATGTCCTTCTTTTCGAAGCTTTTTGGCGGCGGGAAGCCTGCTGAACCAAAGACACCTAAAACGATTGCCGAAGCAGATCACAACGGGTTCCATATCGCCACCGCGCCGATGGATGAGGGCGGGCAGTTTCGTGTCTCTGCACTCATTACCAAGGAAGTGGATGGCGAGATGAAATCTCACCGCCTGATCCGTGCGGATGTGTGTAGTTCAGCGCAAGAAGCTTCTGACATGGCGATGCGCAAGGCCAAGCAAATCATCGACGAGCAGGGCGAACGAATTCTGCACTAGTTGTTAGCATTAACCCTGCAAACATGTCACAGGTCGATGCCCTTATCCGCGCCTGCGTCGTTTCCTATATATCTGTTGAAATAACACGATAGGCCGCATACGCATGGCTCAAACCGCAGCAGAGCTTCTGA
>CALLHT010000077.1 GCA_938009335.1 uncultured Rhizobiaceae group bacterium | reverse complement strand
GGCAAGAAACCCGGCACGTCGACAAGCGTGAGAATCGGGATATTGAAGCAATCGCAGAAGCGGACGAAGCGCGCTGCCTTGCGGGATGCATTAATGTCCAACACACCTGCAAGCACCAGAGGCTGGTTTGCAACCACGCCCACGGTTGAGCCTTCCATGCGCATGAAGCCGGTTACGATGTTGGCGGCGAAATCAGGCTGTGTCTCGAAGAAATCACCTTCGTCTGCAATTTTGTAAATCAGCTCTTTGATGTCGTAAGGCTGGTTTGGATTATCAGGGATCAGGGTATCTAGCGATGGGTCGGGCTTTTCGACCGGCGTAAAGAATGGGCGGGTTGGCGGTTTCTCGCGATTGTTCAATGGCAGGAAGTCGATGAAACGACGAAGTGCTGCAAGCGCCTCTACGTCATTGTCAAAGGCATCATCTGCAACGGAGCTTTTCTTGGTGTGCGTAGACGCGCCGCCGAGCTCTTCATGGGTTACGATTTCGTTTGTTACTGTCTTCACCACATCAGGTCCGGTCACATACATGTAGGAGGTATCGCGCACCATGAAGATGAAGTCTGTCATGGCGGGCGAATAAACCGCGCCGCCTGCGCAAGGACCCATGATCATCGAGATTTGCGGGACGACGCCTGAAGCAAGTGTGTTCTTCTGGAAGATATCCGCATATCCACCCAGCGAGGCCACGCCTTCTTGAATGCGGGCGCCACCGGAATCGTTCATACCGATGACTGGTGCGCCGTTGCGCATCGCCATATCCATGATCTTGAGGATTTTGTTCGCATTGGTTTCCGACAGTGATCCGCCGAAGACCGTGAAGTCTTGGGAGTAGACATAGACCATACGGCCATTGACCGTGCCCCAACCGGTGATCACGCCATCACCCGGCATTTTGGTTTTTTCCATGCCAAATTCAGTGCAGCGATGGCTGACAAACATATCGTATTCTTCGAAACTGTCTTCATCGAGCAAAAGTTCGATACGCTCACGTGCGGTGAGTTTGCCCTTTGCGTGCTGTGCATCGATCCGGCGCTGTCCGCCGCCTTGACGGGCTTGCTCACGGCGTGTTTCGAGTTCGTTGAGTACGTCTGTCATTTTATTCACTCCTTTTCTCCCCCCTTGAGGGGGAGAATGTAATTTCCTGGGATTGGCCTCAGCCAAACCTTAGAAATTGCAAGAGGGGGGCACATACAGACCCCCGGCCTCAAAATCAAATGGAGATATTGCTATCCCCCCTCTTGAAGTTTGCCAATGACTTAGCTTCGCTAAATCAAGGAAACTTCGTTCTCCCCCTCAAGCGGGGAGAAAAGTTATTACTTATTCTTAAAGTCCGGCTTCCGCTTTTCAGAAAACGCCGCCATGCCTTCTGTCTGGTCTTCGGTTGCAAAGAGCGAGTAGAACGTGCGGCGTTCAAAGCGCAGGCCTTCATTGAGCGTGGTTTCAAACGCACGGTTGATTTGTTCCTTGGCGATCATAACAGACGGTGTTGAGAAGCCGGCAATTGCGTTTGCCGTTTTCATGGCTTCGTCCATCAGCTCATCAGCCGGAATAATACGCGCAACCAGGCCAGCACGTTCTGCTTCCTCAGGGTCCATCATGCGACCTGTCAGAATGAGGTCCATCGCCTTCGTCTTGCCGACCGCCTTTGTCAGACGTTGCGAGCCGCCCCAGCCCGGCGTGACGCCGAGTTTGATTTCCGGTTGACCGAACTTTGCTTTGTCGGACGCAAGAATAATATCGCACATCATGGCAAGTTCGCAGCCACCTCCGAGCGCAAAACCGTTTACTGCCGCGATGATTGGTGTTCGGGTGTTTGCAAAGCCTTCCCATTCTGATTGCTTGTCTGCCAAATACATATCCATGTAGGATTTGGTATGCATCTCTTTGATATCTGCACCGGCGATAAACGCTTTGCCGGCACCTGTGATGACAATACAGCCAATGTCAGGATCATCATCAAACACTTTGGTTTTGGAAATGATGCCGTCCATTACTTCCGAATTTACAGCGTTCAAGGCATCGGGCCGATTGATGGTAATCAAGCCGACATTATCTTTTTTCTCAGCAAGTACGAGATCGGTCATAGGCTTACCCTCTTTGTTTGGTTTCAAGCCAAGTGATGATGCCGGAGAAGTCCAGATCTTCAGGGGCTTCGGCTGCGAATTGCTTGTAAAGTTCCAATGCTTGATATCCAAGCGGGGTTGATTGGCCCGAGGCTTCAGCCGCCTGTTGTGCGAGGCCAGCATCCTTGATCATCAGGCTTGTGGCAAAGCCCGGTTTGAAGTCGTTATCAGCAGGTGATTGCGGACCAATACCCGGCATTGGGCAGTAATTGTTAAGCGACCAACAAAACCCAGAGGATGTCGACATGACATCAAACATGGCCTGATCTTCAAGGCCAAGTTTCCGGCCCAGTGAAAGGGCTTCTCCCAGTCCAGTCATGGTGACGGCCAACAGCATGTTGTTGCAGATTTTAGCAGCTTGGCCTGCACCTGCTTCGCCACACGGCACTTGTCGCCCGCCCATGATGTCGAGGAACGGCTCCGCGCGTTTGCAGTTTTCTTCAGAGCCACCCATCATGAAGGTAAGGGTTCCGGCAGCTGCACCCGTAATGCCGCCTGAAACCGGACAGTCGATCATGCCTAATCCTGCTTCTGCTGCCAGAGCATGGGCTTGTTTTGCGCTGTCCACATCTACTGTAGAGCAATCGATGATGAGCACGCCAGATTCGCAAGCAGGAATAATGTCGTTAAGAACCGATAGAACAATCTCGCCATTGGGAAGCATGGTGATGACAGTTTCTGCGCCACCTACAGCATCTTTTGCTTCTGCGCAGGTAATGATGCCAGCTTCTTTTGCCGCTTGCAGTGTTTCCGGCACGGTATCGAAGCCTAAAACCTCGTGGCCAGCTTTCACCAGATTGGTGGCCATAGGCAGGCCCATATTGCCCAGTCCGATAAATCCTATTGTCGCCATTTTCTCCTCCTCGCTGAGATTAGAACGTCAGCTCATCATTGCCCAGCGGTTCCAGCATGCCTGAAATTTGCGTTTCTTCCAATGCTTCCAAGGTAGCAGGGTTCCACTTTGGTTTCCGATCTTTATCGATGATCTGGGCGCGAATGCCCTCGACAAAGTCTCCATGAGACATGGAGCGATAGGTAAAGCGATATTCAAGCGCTAATATGTCTTCGATCCGTCGCAGTTCTCGTGATTGCCGGACAAGCTCAATTGCACATGCTACAGACAAAGGGCAATTTCGTCGCATCAGTTTGGCCGCTTGCCTTTCCCATTCTTCGCCTGAAGCCTCCAGTTTGGCAACAATATCCGCAGCGGAGCCAAATGCGAAATACTGGTTGATCTTAGAAAGATCATTTTCCAGATCGCCTGCTTCTGCTTCGCCTTCAAAGGTTTCCATGAATGAGAGTTCTGCCGTGTCTTCCAGTGACTCGATGAGTTCTGGCAGGCTCTTTGCGGGGATATATACATCGCCAATACCTGCGGCGATGCAATCAGCAGCTTTCAACCGTGCACCGGTCGTGCCAAGATATTCTCCGATATGCCCGGGAGCGCGGGCTAGCAATTGGTTTCCTCCAACATCCGGAACAAGGCCAATGCCACATTCCGGCATGGCAAAAAGCGTATTCTCCGTGACGATGCGATGAGATCCGTGGGCAGAAATGCCGACACCACCGCCCATGACGATGCCGTCCATGATCGCGATATAGGGCTTGGGATAGTTTTTGATTTGGGCGTTTACGCGATACTCGTCTGCCCAGAATTTTCGTCCATAGGCGTAATCGCCCGCTTTGCCGGTTGTATAGAGGTCCGCGATGTCGCCACCTGCGCAAAAGGATCGTTCTCCCTCAGCGTCGATAATGACAAGACGAACGTCTTTATCGTTTTCCCATTCGCTGAGTGCCGTGCTGATCGCCATGCACATGTCATATGTCATGGCATTAAGGGCTTCCGGGCG
>CALLHT010000076.1 GCA_938009335.1 uncultured Rhizobiaceae group bacterium | reverse complement strand
AAACCAGCATTTCTATTGAGGTTACTTGGCGAAGTTATTGCTTCGCTTTTTTTCCTAACCGCTCTTTTCAACATGCCAATCGCAAATGCTTCTGCAATTATGCAGGCTTTACCGCTTACCGTAAGCTTAGGCGCTGCTTACTTTTTCGGTGAAGCCATCGGTTGGCGCCGCGTTCTTGCAATTAGTGTCGGGTTCTTCGGTGTGCTCATGATCGTACAACCGGGTTACGAAGGGTTCACGATCTATTCGATTTACTGCCTGATTGCGGTATTCGGTACAACACTCAGAGATCTCGCTACTCGTAAAGTAGACAAAAATATTCCTAGCGTATTTGTAAGCTTTGTGACCGTAATTGTGATTGTCGGCATGGGATTGGTGATGGCACTGTTTCAAACTTGGTCACCGGTAACATCCCGTGAAGTTCTGACTTTAGGTGCAGCATCAATTTTCCTGATGACCGGGTTCATTGGCATCGTTTCTGCCATGCGCGTGGGAGAAGTCGGCGTCGTCACACCATTTCGCTATACGGTTCTGATTTTCGCGGTTATCCTCGGATATATGGTCTTTGATGAAATCCCCGACACTTTTACTGTCATAGGTTCCTGCATTGTTGTGGCAAGCGGCCTCTACACACTTTATCGGGAAAATAGTGTTGCAAGACAAAATCGGAAGGCTGCGCGTTTAAGCTAAATGCATAAAGCAAGGAACCTTTCCAACCCACATATCGTGACGTTGTCTATGGCGGCTGCAGTTAGTCCGCTTGCAATGAATGTATATTTACCCTCACTTGCTTCGATCACAGAGCATTTCGAAACTGATGCAGCAACGGTGCAGCTGTCAGTATCGCTATTTCTGTTCGCCACCGGTATATTTCAAGTGTTGATTGGCCCGTTGTCCGATAAATTCGGCCGGCGCCCTGTGCTTTTGTGCCTTTTCCTGATTTCACTGGTGGCAACCCTTGTGTGCATCTACGCGCCCAATATTGAAGTTTTCCTCACTGCCAGAATAGTTCAAGGAAGTGCCGCGGTTGGCATCGTTCTTTCCAGAGCGATCGTGCGGGATATGTTTGGAAACGCTAAATCCGCAAGCGTCATAGGGTATGTAACCATGGGCATGACCGTGGCACCGATGCTTGGCCCTGCGATGGGTGGCTTTCTGGCAGAGGAGTTTGGCTGGCAGGCATCGTTCTGGCTCATCTTCGCATTCACGAGCCTTGTATTGATTGTGTCTTGGTTTGACCTTGGAGAAACAAACAAAAACATTGGTGCAAGCATGGCGGATACCTTCCGCGCCTGGCCGAATATTATAAGTTCTCACCGGTTCTGGGGGTATGCGCTGTGCTGCGCGTTTTCATCCGCATCCTTTTTTGCGTTTCTTGGCGGCGGCCCTCTCATTGCAATCGAATATTATGGACTAAGCCCTTCCCGTGTAGGCCTCTACTTTTTCTTTGTCGCTGGCGGATATATGGTCGGCAACTTTCTCACCGGCAGGTATTCTGAGCGGATTGGCCTCAACAGAATGATGTTCCTGGGCAATCTGGTTGTTGGTGTTGGATTGATCATTGCCATGGGGCTCACCAGTCTTCTCCCCTTATCGCCAATGGCGTTCTTTTCATCCCTGTTTATGCTCGGACTTGGAAACGGCATCACTCTCCCGAACGCAAATGCGGGGATTGTTAATGTCCGCCCCGAAAACGCCGGTGCTGCGTCCGGTCTGGGTGGCGGATTACAAATTGGCGGCGGAGCCGTCTTTGCCGGGTTGGTCGGATATTTTCTTCGTCCAGAGGACGGGCCGTATCTGTTGATATGGGTGATGGCATTTGCGATTGTATTAGCAATTGTGTCGGCTATGTATGTCTTTCACATTGATCGTAAACGAGTTTTGGAGGCTCAGCGCAAGTGAGCGAAACAAGTGACGAATTTTTAGAGCGTCCCAATCCACAAGACCCGACGCTGACCACAGGCGTTTCAGGCATCGACCACAACGGAAATCCTGTTGACATTAAGGTCGTAAATGAACGCGCTTTGACGCTCTTTTTGAACTCGCAGGAAGTCGTCACCATGATGACGATCGGCGACCATCCTGACTTGCTTGCCCTCGGATATCTCTTAAATCAAAACATGCTTTCATCAGACGATATCATATCAGGTATCGACTATGATGATGACCTTGAAGTGATTGTCGTCCGCACAGAGCACGAGACAGACTTCGAAGAAAAGATGCAGAAGAAGGTGAGAACCTCCGGTTGTGCGCAAGGCACGGTTTTTGGCGACATCATGGAGAGTTTTGAAGGCACCGAGTTATCATCTACCGCCCGTCTCAAAACCAGCTGGCTCTATCAACTGACAAAAAAGATCAACACTGCCCCCAGCCTTTATCTGGAAGCAGGCGCAATCCATGGCTGCGTTTTGTGTGAAGAGGATCGCCCGCTTGTATATATGGAAGATGTTGGCCGTCATAATGCGGTTGATAAAATCGCCGGCTGGATGTTCAAGAACAAAGTATCAGCTGAAAACAAGATTTTTTATACGACCGGGCGTTTAACGTCGGAGATGGTAATTAAAACCGTGATGATGGGTATTCCAATTTTGATCTCCCGCTCTGGGTTTACCGCATCCGGCGTAGAGCTCGCCAAACAAGCAGGCCTAACCCTGATTGGCCGCGCACGCGGAAAACGGTTTATTGCTCTCGCAGGCGAAGACCGCATCGATTTTGACCTTGATCCCGACACTGTGGCCGACGAAGACAAAAAACTAAACCGCAAAGGCGGCAGCAATGAATAACGTTGCGGGGCTAATTCTTGCAGGTGGGCAATCCCGACGCATGGGTGGTGGCGACAAATGCCTTATGCCGCTTGGCGATATTCCCCTTGTAAAACGTGTGAGCGACAAACTCTCAGCTGACCTTGATCAAATTTTGCTAAATACCAATGCCGACCCAACCGATTTCGCATTTCTAGAACATGATCTTCGTGCAGATGTGTTTGACGGCTTCGCTGGCCCCCTCGCTGGTGTTTTGACTGGGATGCGTTGGGCACAGGAACTTGATGACGTCGAGTGGATCATCACTGCTGCGGCCGATACACCATTCTTCCCGAATGACTATGTGACACGCATGATCGCAGCATCCAAGGACCAAGACATCGTTCTTGCCGGATCAGATGGCAGACGGCACCCCGTCTTCGGGCTTTGGAAGGTCTCTTTAGCAGATGACCTGCAAACTTTCTTGGAAAGCGGTGACCGTAAAGTTATGCTTTTCGTACAAAAATACCGTCACCACATCGAAGAATTTGCTATTCAATCCTTTGACCCTTTCTTTAATGTGAACACACCTGAAGATCGGGAGAAAGCGGAAAAGATTATCATGGATGGGTACGGTGACTGATCATAAGTGTTTCGGCATTGCCGGATGGAAGAATTCAGGCAAAACCACCCTCGTCTCAGAGATCGTTCGCAATCTCTCAAACCGAGGTTTGCGGATCTCCACCATGAAACACGCCCATCATGCTTTCGA
>CALLHT010000075.1 GCA_938009335.1 uncultured Rhizobiaceae group bacterium | reverse complement strand
ACGCCGCCGTTCTGGTCGAACATCGCGATGCCGTGAGTGACATTGTCCAGCGCAATGTCAAATCGCTCGGCCAGAGTTTTGCTCGCTTGCGCCGCGATCTCCGACTTGAAAAGCATCTGTCTAAGGCGAGTAGCCATCGTTCTGACGGTCAGGAAGAACGGCAGAAGGAATGCTGCCAAAATAATGTTGTAGACGCCGCCT
The DNA here is from genome assembly GCA_938009335.1 of uncultured Rhizobiaceae group bacterium. Lineage (GTDB taxonomy): Bacteria > Pseudomonadota > Alphaproteobacteria > Rhizobiales > Rhizobiaceae > JAALLB01. The sequence continues at coordinate 14,562 of CALLHT010000075.1, read as the reverse complement.
CGATACAGAAACGCTGCAAGGATTAAGGCCGATGTTATCGCAATTTGGCTGGTGAGAATCTTGTCGCTACTAAAATTGCGCCCGATAACGCCAATCATGTAGCAAAGGCAGAGGGACAGCGAGAGCATATGCGCAAAATGATCGTCTGTTCTGACCATACTCGACAAAAACCAACTTCCCAATATGCCGAAATATACGGTTCCGGCCACGGCATACCGGAATTTCCATCTCCGGTATTCCGCGTTGTCTGTTTTCTTGTCGATTGATGAGGCAAAGGCCTGTGCTTGTATGAGGCGAACAACGCCAACGAGCAGGAACGCGACTGCAAATACAAGTTGCGCAGGGTCAAAGGTCTTCCAGTACAGAATTATTGCTGCTGCGACGAGGCATAGCATGCCCAAAAACATGCTTTGTGCATCCGCATACAGTGATCTTACTACCGAACTAAAAAGATGATCCGGTAGATTTTTAAAGTCTTTTTCCTGCGTTTCAGAAGACATGGTCTCCATATCACCGCTCCGACAAAATTGGCCCCAGCAAAGCGCATGCGCTTCGCTTCCAAGAATTAAACCGGATTTAGTGTTAATTCCGTTAATATTATCAGTTAGATTTGACTCTTAATGATCAGCATTATGGATGCAGATGCTGATAAAACTAACAATGCATTTGCTGACAATTTGGCAGGTATATTCCGGAAAAAGCGCGACAAGTAAATTCCTGCAATCATGGAAGGAAACAGCAAAATTGTTGCAGCTAGGTCTTTTGTGCCAAACCATCCGCTTAACGACAGGGTTATGATTGCGAGAATACAACCCGAAGCAAAGAATGCGTTCAGTGTTGGTCTGACGATTTCTGCGGGCCTTTGATGGTAGATGATCGCCATAGGCGGAGCGCCCACAGCAGTGATACTTCCCATTAATCCTGAGACGACTGATAATCCGAACAAGTTTGAGCGGGTAAAGGCGATTTTCAACCCACTCGCAGTCATTGCAATTGCGATAAGCATAATGATACCAAAAACTAACAAAAACATATCTAGGTCTTTGATTTGACTGAGAATAAGAAGTGCAGCCATGCTTCCAAAAACACGCCCGCCTATGCCCATTTTGAGTTCCTCAAAGGAAATGTTTTGACGTTCGCGCCAAGCCCCGGAAATAGCAACGCTGAGGCCAATCAATACGATACATCCGGGCACAATCTCCGGCTTAACCAGCGCGATCAAAGGGGATGCTAACATGCCAAATCCCATGCCGATCGTCATTTGCACTACCGCAGCAAACATTACAATCAGCAAACAAGGCAGTAGCTCGTTGAAGGTTATGAATTCAGATAGATAACCCACTTGAGTTCCTTTAGGGTTTGCGCAACACTGCCGTCAGGCTGGTGGATATTACAGGAAAAAGCATAGAGTTTAGAAATAATTGATCTGGAAGTATTGTGGTTGATCAACAAGGGGAGAGGGCCGAATGGAAAATCTTCAAGATATTCCGTTATTTTCTTCGCTTTCACAAGCTGAAGGTGAGCAATACGGAAAGTCGTGCTTGTGGAAAGATTATGAAGCCAATGAATTGGTCATCGATATTGACGAAGAGACAACAGATGTCCGGTTCGTGGTGTCCGGCTTGGTGCGGGTGATCAACCGATTTTCGGTTGGAAAAGAAGTTATTCTAAAAGAAATGAGTCCCGGAGATTTTTTCGGCGAACTTGCTGCAATTGACAATGAAACCAGAAGCGCGAACGTAACAACATTGTATCGCAGTCGTATTTGTATTGTGCCGCAAAGACTGTTTCTGGATATTCTGGACCGGCATCCCGAGATCAGCCTTGAAGTCATGAAGGTTCTGACCATGCGTATCCGCACGCTCAATATGCGTTTGGCAGAACAGTCCTTTCTGCAGGCCAAATATCGGCTATATGCCGAGCTGCTTCGTCTATCCAAACCGCGGATGGGCCATGAAGGACAAAGAAGCGTCAGTCCGCCGCCGACTCAAAAAGAACTGGCTGAACGCATTGGCACAAGACGAGAAGTTGTGTCACGGGAATTGAACGCGTTGCAGAAACAGGGGTATTTTGAAAAGACCCGTGGCGCTTTGGTACTTACTGATGTTGCTGAATTGCAAAGACGCATCTCTGAAGCCTGGGACGAATAATCGATTTTGTGAATCTATGGCCTAAATGCAAAAAACCCGGCCAATTGGCCGGGCTTCTTGTCGGAGTATGGGACGTAGAGGTCCTATTTCCAAATCCTAGTTGTATGGTGAGTTACAGTATCTTGTGCGGCCGCTGTTTGAAATCCAAGTGTCTGTGCGTGCGTCGTATGAACGGTAGCGATTGTAGCACCAGTTGATGTGTGCGTTGCCTGCGCTGCGATGAATAACAACTGGCTCACGGTAAACCGGGCGCGGCTCAACGTAAACAACATCAGGGCTGCGACGGCGGGACGATCCGATTACACCGCCAACCACGCCGCCGACAAGGCCACCTACAAAGGCGTCACGGCTGCCAGCATTTGCTGGTGTGATAGTTGAGGTTGTCATTGGAATTGCCATTGTAAGGGCAAGTGCTGCAAGCGCTGAGTTTGTAAAAATCTTTTTCATGGTTTGGGTTCCTTCCTGTTTTCTTGAAGGGCCCGTTGTCCCTCCGACAATCAAAAGGTAACCAAAGCGTGAAAATAAAGATGTGCGATTTTGCACGCATTGAAAAAAGGTAAATTTTACAACATGTTATGATGTTTTCTGCGGAAAATACTATCCGGAAGCGAGCTTTCCGCGCATGCCATGATACAGAAAACGCGCCCATCTTTGCGCCTGCCAGTAGAGTGACTTGCTCAATGTAATGTGGCGTAGCTTATAAGCTTCATCGATGCTTTCAGTATCGATCTCAAGTTTTCTGGGTGCATTATAAAACTCAGAAAGGGTATCGGCATTCATGGGGCCGTGTTCCAGCCATCTTGGAATGAAGGTCTTTGAGATCAAGAGTGCATCGTTCATTGCCTTCGTGGTTCCAGTTCCAGCCCCCGGACATGAGCTGGACCACGCATCGCCTAGGGCGACCACACCATCCACCTGATTTGCGTTCCATTGGTATAAGTTGATCGGACGTACTCTCAACTTGCCAGTTACGCTGAACCTGCCGGTAATCTTTTCCAGATTGGGCATTAAGGACACAAGGCACCTAAATGGATCAGACTTCAAATTGGCAATTTGCGGATCTTTCAAATTCCAATATCCGAATAGGTTTGCCCGCCAACCCGTATTGGTGCGAAAGAACGTCAGATAAGACATTTTGCCCGACGCGGATTCGGGCCAATAGGTCATGGTGTCAAATTCAAAGTCGGTTTCCGGTTCAAGGTCAAAGCCGATCGCGAGACAATGCCGTTCGCTCAGCATCTCCTGACTCATGCCCAACTGTTTTTGAAGAGCAGCATTGGCACCAGTTGCCAGTACAACCAATTTTGCTGAAATTTCCGTGCCGTCGGATGTTTCGATTATGTGTTCTTGGCCCGAGCACGTAATGGACTGGACGCTGCCCAACTTAAAGTTATCCTGGTTTACATGATGGCGACGAACGGCATTTACGGCCTGATGGTATGAAAATCCGTAGTGAGGATAATGTTGTTTGCGAACGAGGCGCCCAAAGCGCGCCATCCACACGTCCTTTACTGGCATCAAATCGCTTAAAACGTTTTTTGCAAGCCCAGTCTCTTCGAGCAATTCAATCTGTTGGTGATTGAATTTTTCGCAACGAAACTCGTCAGGATAGGCTTCGCGTGGGTCAATGAGTACATGCGAAACGCCTTTTTTGCCAAGCATGCCCGCACACAGTGAGCCTGCCAGTCCTGCGCCCACGATGGCGATGTCTGTGTGTTCCATTGAGCAGTCCGTTCAAACCAGTCTTCGATTGAACATAACATACATATACAGTGTAAAATTTCTCCTCACTGTGGTTCACAAACGGTAAGACGGTTAACGCGTAACCTTAACAAAGCCTAAGCTGCTGGCATGAGCGTTTCAGCAAGTTTTGCCCAATAGGATGTTCCATGCGGGATTGCTTCATCGTTAAAGTCATACTCTGGATGATGCAGGCCTGCCGTATCGCCATTGCCCATGAAGATGAAGGCGCCCGGACGTTCGAGCAGCATGTAGGAGAAATCCTCACCGCCCATTGTTGCTTCTTTGTTTGCGTCAACCTTTCCGGTGCCAGCCACATCTAAAGCAATGGAAATCGCTTTTTCAGTCTCATTGTCATGATTGATGGTTGCCGGATAGCCCTCGCGAATGTTGACTTCAGCAGTAGCGCCAGCGGCTGTTGAAATGGCGTTTACGGTCTCTTTCATGCGCTCAATAGCATAATCGCGTACTTCTCTTGAAAGACTGCGGATCGTGCCGACAATATTCGCCTGATCAGGAATGACATTATACGCGGTGCCAGAATGAAACTGGGTGACCGATATCACCAGTGGCTCAAACGGGTTCAGGTTGCGTGAAACGATGGTTTGAAGCGCAACAACAATTTGCGAGGTTGTGACAATTGGGTCGATGCCTTGATGTGGCATGGCTGCATGGGCGCCTTTACCCGTCACTGTAATATTGAACTCGTCTGTCGCAGCCATAATCGGGCCTGAACGAATGGCAAATTCGCCAACTGGAAGCCCCGGCAAATTGTGCATGCCGTAGACTTCTTTGATATTGAAGCGATCCATCATGCCATCATCCACCATGGCTTTGCCGCCGGCACCGCCTTCTTCTGCGGGCTGGAAAATCACCGCAACCGTGCCATCAAAGTTTCGGGTCTCGGATAGGTATTTAGCGGCACCCAATAACATGGCTGTATGACCATCATGGCCGCATGCGTGCATTTTGCCGGGTACTTTTGATTTGTAAGGCTTATCCGTTGCTTCTTCGATTGGAAGTGCATCCATATCCGCACGCATACCAACCACATGGCCTGAGTTCTGTGTCTTGCCATGAATGATGCCAACAACGCCTGTCTTGCCAATTCCAGTGTGCACTTCATCGCATCCAAAAGCTTTAAGCTTTTCTGCCACGCCTTCCGCGGTTTCGTGTACATCGTACATCAGCTCGGGGTTTGAGTGGATATCCCGACGCCATTGAGTAATTTCATCGTGAAGTTCGGCCATACGGTTGACAATTGGCATGTTTATTCCTGATAGCTCTGTTAAATACCTTGAGTGAGTGTGTAGCAGAAATGTAGCAAACTCAATCTCATTTCTTATGACAGGATATGTCGCTTGTTGAGAAAAATACAAATCGGTTTGTTTTGGAGTGTGTTGGCTGGCTTTCTTGCTATCGGGCATACGTTTGCCGCTGAAAATCCACATATTGTGATTGATGCGCGAAGTGGCGCCATCATTAGCCAGCACAAAGCGAATGACCGGTGGCATCCTGCGTCTCTAACAAAGCTAATGACTGCGTATGTTACGTTTCGGGCGATCGCGAACGGTGAGATTGAGGATGGATCTCCGGTTATCATTTCGCAAGCGGCTACGCGTCAGCCGCCCAGTCGGATGGGGTATAAAAAAGGTGTTGCCCTGCGGATCGATACTGCGCTCAAGATCATCATCATCAAAAGTGCGAACGATGTTTCACTGGCATTGGCGGAAGCGGTTGCGGGAAACCTCAAAGGATTTGTCGCGCGCATGAATGTGGAGGCTAAACGCCTCGGCATGGAGAATACGCTTTTTATAAACTCCAACGGATTGCACAATGTCAGGCAGGTTTCTTCTGCCCGTGACATGGCACTGCTGTCGGCGAAAATTCTCACAGAGTTTCCTCAATATGCCTATATGTTTGAAGCCGTTGCCATCCAAACGCCCGTCAAAACACATTTCTCATACAATCTGCTGCTGGAACGATTTCCCGGAACAACGGGCCTGAAAACAGGATTTGTATGTGCCGCTGGTTACAATCTTGCTGTATCCGCTGAACGCAACGGGCAGACGTTGATCGCAATTGTGTTGGGGCGTTCTTCGCAAACAGATCGGGCTGTTTCAGCTGCGAAACTGTTGACCGAGAGTTTTGGAAAACAAGGGTCAGGCTCTGTATTCTTGCCTGTGCTTCGAGGTGCGCCGCCGGTCAACATGCGCCCGGTTTTATGTACGCAGGAAGCCCGCGCTGTACGTTACGATCCCTCGGCTGGGAATGCTGTCATCAAGTCGAATTTTTTAAAGCCTCGGATAAAGTCCAGAAAAATTCTAGCCGTTAATCCTGGTGGTGTGGATGCAGCTCCGAGCCAGTCTGTGCTGAACCGTCAATTTGCTGCTGTTGGCACTGTTCCGGTACCAAGCCCGCGGCCAGCATTTGACACGCAACTCGGCAAGATCATCCTGCCTGCGATTGGTTCATCTGAAACCGGCAAGCTTGCACTCCCCACACCCAGACCGCGTTAGGGGAAAACATGTCGGTTGCCACAAAAATACCTGTTGTTCTGCTGACCGGGTTTTTAGGTTCGGGTAAGACGACGTTCTTAAACCGTATCTTGAAGCTTGCCGATTTCAAAAACTCGCTGGTAATCGTGAATGAATTTGGGTCTGTGCCGGTCGACCATCTATTGGTTGAGGAAAGCGCCGAAACGATCTACGAGCTATCGAACGGATGCCTGTGTTGCAACATGCGCGGCGAGTTGGTCGAGACACTTGCCGGACTTGACTTAAACCGTTTTGACCGGATTTTTATTGAAACGACCGGCATTGCTGATCCGCTTCCCGTCTTTCAAACACTAGCCCACAATTCCGATATGGCCTCGCTGCTTCAACCTTCTATGATCCTGAGCATCTTTGATCTGATAAGAGGTGCTGATCTTTTGAAAGAGCATGCGGAAGCGCGACACCAGATTGCGGTTGCTGACCAAATTTTGCTGACGAAAGACGACTTGGTTGAAGCCTCTGACGCGGCTATAGAGACGGTACGGCAAGTCAATCAGAATGCGAAGATTGGATTGGCTTCGGAAATTACCTCTTTGTCAGATCTGTCTTCTTCGGGCGGGCAAAAGCCGGAAACACATTCGCAAGGGCATTCGAATGCCTATCGATCAGCAATCATGCGATCTGCACGTCGACTTTCTGCTCAAGATCTGATTGGCATGCTGCATATGATGGTCAATCAGTTTGGGCCTAATCTGCTTCGCATAAAAGGGTTTGCTCACATTGAAGATAGAGAAGACCCCGTGATCGTGCAGGTCTCAGGGCAAATCGTTCATGACCTTGCTCCGGTTTCCGGAACCCAGTCAAAAGCTATTGGTAAAACTGAGTTGGTTGTGATTACTAAGAATTTAGATCCGGCTATGGTGGTTGCGATGTTTGACGGGTTCTTTGGCAATGTGGTGCCAGATACGGCAGACAAAGACGCTATGTTGAACAACCCTTTGTCAATTCCCGGCTTTTAGGATCCTAACCCTTTTCTAGCAGAAACCGGTGATGTTTTTCCCGCTCTTGAGTTTCAATCAGGACATGTCCGTTCTCGTTGCAAAAAGCCGGGATATCAATCACTGCCAATGGGTCCGTAGTCTCAATCCAGATTTTTGTGCCACTGGGTAATGATCGCATTGCCTTCCTTGCTTTGAGCACAGGCAATGGACATTTTAAACCACGCAAATCCAGTACAGAAGCTTCTTGTGACATAGGTCAGGGCCTTTGTTTTGTAGGCAGTTAACGATGCTAGCTCTCACTATGCCTAACGCAAAGTTAAATTTCCCCACACATACGCCTGAAATTCCCCAAATCAAGCGATTTCTTGCATTCAATCTGCAGACTGACTGCACGGTTTATTAAAGGCTTTAAAGTACTATGGCGGGCAAGGTGAGGATACTCTCGGTGACGACGTTTGTTGAGAAAATTGCTGACATGCTGCCCGAACGCTTAAAAGTGCGCGGTGTGCCTTTGCTTGCCAAATTGGATGATGTTGTGCGAGGCCAAAGCGAAGAAGCATCATCTCGGCGTATGGCTCTGACGGTTTTTGCAATTCGAGTAACAAGCGCGGTCATTGCATTCTTCTCGCAGGTTTTGCTCGCCCGCTGGATGGGTAGTTTTGAATACGGAATATTTGTTGCGGTATGGGCCGGACTAATTATTTTCGCAACTCTGGTTAGTTTCGGCATGCCAACCGCTGCCATTCGTTTTATCGCGCGCTATCGTGAACGGGAAAGGCCCGAGTTATTGTGGGGTATGGTTCGAGGTAGTCTTGGGATTACTGCGGTATCTTCATTCTTGTTGGCTTTTACAGCATTTTTGGCATTCTCCATGATGGATATGCCGATCCCTGAATATTATCTCATCCCGTTTTTGCTTGCGACCTTATGCTTGCCGGTGCTTGCGATTACCGGCGTTATGGACGGGATTGGCCGTCCTTTTAACTGGGCATTGCTAAGCTTTCTGCCTACTTTCATTTTCCGTCCTGTTGGTATTTTGCTTATTATGGCATGTGCGTTGCTGGCCGGATTCACGTCATCCGCTGTAACGGCAATGGTTGCCGCTGTGATTGCGACCTATATGGTTGGCATCTTTCAATACCTGCGGTTGCAGTCAAAACTTGAGCAATCTGTTCCGCTAGTAAAACCCATCTATCGACTGAAAAGCTGGTTTATCATCGCATTGCCAATTTTTTTGGTTGAGAGCTTCTACGTTCTTGTCACGTCAGTCGATGTGATCTTTGTAAGTTTCATGATGATGCCAGAAGATACCGCTGTGTATTATGCTTCGACCAAAATTCTGGCTTTGGTGCACTTCGTTTATTTTGCCGTTCGAGCTGCAGCTTCTCATCGATATTCTGCGTATCATTCGGCTGGTGATTTTGACGGCCTTCGCGAATTCGTTGGCAAAAGCGTTTCATGGACGTTTTGGCCGTCTGCAATCCTGGGCATTTTCATGATCCTAACCGGCAAATACTTTCTCTTGCTGTTTGGAGAAGAGTTCGTAGCCGGTGTTTCATTCCTCTATATTCTGGTTATAGGAATTGTGATCAGAGCTAGCGTTGGTCCAGCGGAATCCTTGCTGGTTATGACCAATAACCAGAAGAGTTGCGCTTGGGTCTATGTGGTAGCGTTGTCGATTAACGTTGCGCTCAATCTTAGCCTTATTCCAACGTTGGGCCTGAAAGGTGCTGCACTCGCAACTGCGGCGGCACTAATTTTCGAAAGTGCAGCCCTTTTCGTCATTATCAAAAAGAAGCTGGATGTTCATGCTTTTATCGTCCCTGCCAGAGGGTCAGGTCAACCAACCGGCGGGGCTGCATAATATGACGACGAAGCAAACGAAAAATTCCTTACCGCTGAAAAGTCTAAGGCAACAGACCCAAGATTGGTCGCACTACACCAATATTCTCTCAGAACATGTTGATCTTGAGGGTTCGACCTGGTGCCTCGGTCTTATCACCGATCTTAACATGATGACCTTTCAACATAGCTGGAATGATTTAGTCGCCAACTCTGAACATCGGAATGTTTTCTTTGAGCCGGAGTTTCTCTCGCAGAGTGCAAAATGGATTGCGCGGCGAGAAATCAAAGGGCTGTATCTTGCGGAGCGAATGCCAACAGGCATTGAGCTAAGATTTTTTACACCGGTTACTATCGAGAGGACCGGTAAAATAGGACCCAAATTTTTCCGGGTTTGGAGCAGCGAATTTACTCCGCTAGGTCAGCCTCTTATTGATAAGCGCGACGTCGATCGTATTGTCGAAGAACTTTTTAAAGCGTTTGATCAACTCCCCGCATCGCAAGCCCATGGTATTCTGATAAACTCGCTACCAGTAGGTACCCAATTTTACTCGGCTTTCACAAAAGCTGGCGATGAACGCAAACGCTTACAATTTTTCAACCAATTTGAGCGTGCGGCCATGCATCCTGTTGGTAAAAAAACTTATGATATGACTCATCTTTCGGGGAAACGACGCCAGAGATTTCGGGTCGCTTTATCGCGCCTTATTGAGCTGGGTGATGTGGCGGTAGAAGAGGCGACCGACGTGCAGGACATCGAAATTGGAATGCTCGACTTTTTGTATCTCGAAAAGCGTGGCTGGAAAGGTCGTCGTCATACGGCGCTCGCAAACAATAATTCCACGCGTCAATTCGCGATGGATATGATCAGAAGTCTCGGCATGAAAAAGAAGTGCCGGATCTTCTCGTTCAAGCTGGACGGCAACACGATTGCATCCATGATTGTTCTTGGTTCTGCAGGTCGGTATGTGGCTTGGAAGATCGCTTATGACGAACACTACGCCAATCATTCCGTGGGCAATCTGCTTTTGGTTGATGCCAACAATCGTTTGACTGGCGAACCCGATTTTGAGTTCCTGGATTCTGTTGCTGTTCCTGATAACGAAAATGCAAATAGGTTTTGGCCTGATCGTCTCAAAGTATGCAGTGTGGCGCTTGGCTTTGCGAAGTCTTCTCCGCAGATGCCTTTATACATCGCGCGCAACCTATCGATTTACGGAATCCTGAAACGCAAAGCCCGAAAGATGCTTAAGCGTTAATCAGCCTTTCTTTGCCGGCGCGCGACGGCGTTTTGGTTTTGGTGCCGGCTTCGGGTCTTCGGTTTTGACGAGGATTTCACGCTGCGGGAACGGGATGCCAATATCCGCCTCCCTCAGTTCTTTGAGGATCGCAAAACGTAAATCACTCATGACGGACATGCCATAATTGATGTCTGACAAAAAGCAGCGGAGTTCGAAGTCGAGAGAACTTGCTCCAAACTCCATAAAGAACACAACTGGCGCGGGCCTTCCCAAAACCAGTTTATGTTCAGAAGCGCATTTGAGTAGAATTTCCTGCACCTGCTCTGGGTCGCTGTCATAGGCCACACCAATAGGAACTCTAATGCGACCGGTTTTATTGCCATGGGTCCAGTTCGTAACCGTATCTGTGATCAAGCTGGAGTTTGGGACAATGATGGTTGCACGGTCAAAGGTTTCAATTTCTGTTGAGCGGACTGATATTTTCCGAACATAGCCATCGCCGCCAGAGGTCGAAACCCAGTCGCCTGCCTTGATTGGGCGTTCCGCCAGCAAGATTAATCCTGAGACGAAATTGCTGACGATACTCTGAAGGCCAAAACCAACGCCAAGCGATAATGCACCGGCGACAATGGCCAAACTGGATAGGTCAAAGCCCGCCGCGCTAATCGCTAACATCGCTGCGATCACAATGCCGATATAGCCAAATACCGTGGAGATCGAGTTGCTAACACCAATGTCAAGCGAAGTGGTTGGCAGAAGCTTATCGTTCAACCAAGCCCGCAAAGCCATGGTGACGGTATACCCGATCACGAACAACAGGAGCGCGAGTAGAACGGTCGAGATTGAAATACTCAGGCCGCCAACCTCAAAGCCGAAAAATGCTTTCTCGAAAATCTGGAAGAAATCGCTGGTGCGGTATCCCCAAGGCAGCATCAGTAAAATGCCAGCAGCGATATAAACCGTGAGCTTGGAGATGCCAGCTCCCAAAATTGCGATCTGACCTGAATTGCCGAAATTGGATTGTGTTGCTTCCGAGCCTTCGACATTCTCGATATGACTGATGGAAAGCTGTAAAAACAGGAAATCTATAAATCGCAGCAATAGCCATGCGGAAAGTACCACTGCAATTCCAAACAGAAGCTGTTGAGACAAGAATTCAGAAAACGCGATATAGCCGGTCAGTGCAGCCAAAACGATGACAATGCTGGCGATCCAAACAATTATACCGACATACCGTGTAAAGACCGGAATGGCTGTGATTTCGGCAAGCCTCGCTTGTTCTTGCCGGTCTTTGCGGTACATCCAGAGAATTGCCAAAATGGGAATGGCGACCAGAAGGCTGTAGATGAAACTCAGGCCGACTTTCACTTCCAACGGCATAATAAAGATCACGGCCAACCCATTGACCAGGAACGTTATGAAGGCGCCCCACAGTCCGTACTTGAGGACCCGATACCCTTTAATTGCCATTGAATTTGAAATACGCGCAATGCGCCTTTCGGGTTCGTAGGGTGCGAACCATACTCTAGCGAGCGCTCTGATGATGATGACAAGCGCTGTTGCTGTGGTTAGCAAAACAGCAAATTTGGCGAAGCGTAAGGTTAGGAGCCCTTGGGATTCGAACAGATTGTAGATCGCAGTTATCAGGAATGCTGGCGCAACACCCTTGGCAAGGTAGAAAAGAAATCCTTCAACAGCGCGGTTTTCCGAATGCTCCGGAATGTAGGCATAAAGCCGTTGCAAAAGGTTTTGTATTCTGATGTAGACCAATATCAGCAAAGGTAAAAAGAACAGCAGAACGACCAATTTGAGTTTGTCCGCCACAAGGGTTTTCCAAAGGGCAGTCATTGAGTCGCTGATCAGAAGCTGTGTACTCTTTAGGAAGCCTGAGAATCCGCTGGCAAATTGCACCCAAAAGGCAGGCTGAAGAACGCCGCGGGTTCTATTGCTGATTTCAGAGAAAAACTTATCGTGGCGACGGTTAGCAATTTGCTCACGCAATAGGCTTGCTTGGAGTTCAGCATCTGCGGATTCTTTAATCTTTGCGCTTTGTTTTGCCACATCGTCAGACAGGCTCTTACGTTGTGCGGCAAGTTCTTCCGGTTCTTTGGGATCGCCTTCTTTGGGTGCCGGGCCAAGCGCGTCCAATCGTTGTTGAAAAGGGGCTAGCTTCTCTTCTTCTGCGGTTTTTTGCTGTCGCGCATCCTCTTCTACCTGACTTGCCTCGTTGAGTAATCCATCGAGTTCTTGATCGGTCAAACCTTCGCGGGTAAGGGCCTGATTGATGCGCTCCAAAATCGCGCGCCAGGTCGCGAATTCAGAAGGCTCTTCCGTTGCCTTTGCCGCCGCCTCATTGGCCGTGCCAATATTTGTGTTTTCCTGAGCAAACGCTGTGTTTACTGGCAATGACACGCTGGCGAATGCCACCAGCAGAAGAATGCACAGTGAGTGAAGAAATGAAAAAACTGGACGTGGAGTGTAGATAAATCGATTCATGAAACAGGAATCGATTAAAACCGCACCATAATCAAGTCTATAATTCTGTGTGGTCCCGAATGTTCAGGCTTATCGGAGACTTGTGACTGTATAGCCTTGTTCACGAAGCAGTTTTACCAATCCGCTTTCATCCGGCAAATGCAGTGCGCCGACAGCTACGAAGGCTTTGCCTTTTTCAAGTATTGGTGCGACGCGTTCTGCCATCGTAACATTGCGCTTTTCAATCAATGCTTCCTGGAATTGAGCGGCACCCTCGCCAGAGCCTGCCTTTGGCATGACCGTGCGCATAAGCGGGAAAATAATGCCGGTATTACCCTGCTTATAAATATCCTTCATAGTGTGAACCATGTCATTTGCCAGACTGCCCGATACAAGTGTCTCTTCCAGTGCGGAGACATGATAACTTTCCGGTAGAGAGGCAACCGCTGTCAGTTGCTCTTCAATGGTTTCCAGACCGAGCAGGTTCAAACCATTCTCTTCTGCGTGTTTCGCCAACACTGAATCGAGAACCAGCTCGCCGCTTTGTTTGCGTTGAATTTCGCATATCGGAAGCGCAACAGTAGTGGCAACCACCCAGGGCTGCATGCGGTCTGCTAGGTTCATCGGAATGCCACGCAGTTCAATTGCAGTCTTCAACTCATCTTCCAGATCATCACTTACGCGATCACGAAGTGTGCCTTCGGTCAAGAAAGCCAGATGTGCCAATTGAGCCATAGCGGCTTGTGCCTTTTGCGGGTCAAGGGCGTCAACAGATTCAACAACTACCGTATCGCTCAATGCGAGTGCCGCCTTTACGTCTTCACTGAGTGTCGAGATTTGCGGATCAGACAAATGCATGGTGCCAAACAGATAAGAAGGCTCAATTCCTTCTTTTTCAATCTTCCAGAAAATCGACTTCGAATTAATTACCTGATCAGCCTGCGCAACCACCTGACGATAAGCAAGCGGGTCTTCCTGCTCTAACTGCGTTAGCAGATTGATGCCGGTACAGTTGTCTGCGTCTTGCGCATTGGCGGCGCTCGGATCGACAATGATGAAACTTGCGAAGAATGCGAAGACCAATAGGAGCTTCAATACTCCAATGGCGAGCAGTGAGTTGTGCAAGTTCAATCTATTTTGGTTCATGGTGGTTCGTCCTTTGCGCGCACGTTTAGCGCAGAATGTTGGATATCGCGTTAAACCCGATGCTTAACAAGTGGTAAATCAAGCCCTTGGATGCGCTTTTTCAAATACGTCAAGCAGACGTGCAGTGTCGACTGCGGTATAAATCTGGGTGGTCGAAAGACTGGCATGGCCTAGAAGTTCTTGAATGGTTCGCAAGTCGCCACCGCCTGCAAGCAAGTGTGTCGCAAAGGAGTGTCGTAACGCGTGGGGTGTGGCGGTGTCCGGCAGGCCAAGCGCAGACCGTAAAACCCGCATCGTTTTCTGCACGATGGCTGCTTGCAAGATGCCGCCTTTAGCGCCGCGAAACATCGGTTCGTCCTGCTCCACCACATAAGGACACAGATTGGTATAGGCCTCTACGCCTGAGAGAACCTGCGGCAGAACCGGAACCAATCGCGTTACACCACCTTTGCCTGTCACGCGGATGCTTCCT
>CALLHT010000074.1 GCA_938009335.1 uncultured Rhizobiaceae group bacterium | reverse complement strand
GCAGCATATGCTCTGCGTCTTCAGGCATGGATTCCTGTGCCAAGCACAGGAATGACGGGGGTGGACTTGCAAACCATATCCTCGGCTCGGGCCTGGATCCTCGGGTTGATCCACGGAACAAGTCCGAGGACGAGGATGACGATGTAGAAAGGTCCGAGGATGACGAAGTGGAGAGTGCGGTGGATGACGATGTAGAGAGGTTCGAGTATGACAAAACAAAACCCTCACCCTGAGCCTGTCGAAGGGTCGAGGCCCCACACACCTCTCCCTCGTGCTTCGACCAGTCAGCCAAGAGGGTAAGGGGTTTGCGAGGATCAAACAATCTGAACACGGGAGGTCGGTGACTCGAACCAGAACCAAACTTGGAAAAATCCGGCAACGGCCTATCGCGTTTGTCGTGTCTCTTCCGGGCCACTGCCTTCACGCCGTGGACGTAGACATACAAAACAATCAAACGTCGAAGCGCGGCTTCCATCGTGCGCAACGTCCGCACCAGAATGCGCCGCGCGATGGGAGAAATATTTTTCTCTTGCTCGCCATCCGGCGAGCGCGCGTTCGCGCAGTGGCACAAATGCTTATCGCATTTGCTTCTGCTGCCACGCAGGGCTTTCTCACCGCTGTCATCCTCAGAGTCAAACAATTCGTCATCCCGTGACTTGTTCACGGGATCTACCCAACCATCGTCTGGACCGGTCTGTGAACTGTGGCGCCAAACATGCTCCAGCCGTGATCCGATTTCCTGTTCGGGCTCACGAGATCCCGTGGATAAACCACGGGATGACGAGGAAACAAATTCAGCCTCCCCCTTGTGGGGAGGCACATGAGCACGAGCGGCACGCGAAGTGGGAATGGGTGGGGGTGATGAACCAAGCGGAGAATGCGTAACCCCCACCAGTTCAGCTGCGGCATCGCCTTGCTTCATAGGCTCGCGCCACGCGTCGCTCCCCGTCCTTCGGACCCCCACAGGGGGGAGGCTGTCTGGTGGATGCCTTCCCTCCGTGGCAGTGCCAGACGAGGCGTTTAGCCGAGACGCCTGCACGTGAGCCGTTGGTCGGCAGACGAACAAAGTTCGTCGAGAGACGGACGGCAAGCCGGATGGCTTGGCGGAAAAACAACTAAATCCAACCAACCGCCACAGCCCGCTCACAATCTGCGCGAGCGCGTGGGTATTCTTCTCAATGGCAAGGTTCCAATCCATGCGCAAAAGTGTGAGACAAGTTTTGAGAGTGGGGATAAATTTTTTTTATTCTTTCCATGCGCATGGGCATCTAGCTTTACAATGAAGTTTCTCTACGTCAGATTATGACCTAGGCCCCGAACCTGATGTTTCATACGTCGCTAAGCGACAAAGATGACACAAACTAAGTCGACCTTAGGAGTTTCAGCGGGATGAGTAAGAGTAAGGCAAATTCGTTTCTGATGGTGGTTGTAGCGTCTGTCTCACTCGTCGGCGAGTCTTTAGCTGCGGACGAGACCAAGGATCAGTGGCAAAGGTATTTCGAAGAGCCAAACGGCAATCTCTATTTTTATGACACGTCTCGCGTAAAAACAGATGTTGATTTACACCGCGTTTGGAACCGGATCCAATACAGTCGTTCGCGCATGGGCGCGTTGAGTTATCAAAGCCTGTTGGAAGTGGATTGTAATGCGCGCACACAGCAAACGTTGCAGCATACCTTCTTCACGGACAAAGAGTGGGAGCAGCAAGCGATGAATACCAACACATCGGCAAAACGGAAACGCCCCATCAAAAAAGGAAAAGCGTCAGAGCGGCTAGCTGAAATTGTGTGCGAGTAATAAAAAGCCCGCGCCACTTTCGCAGCGCGGGCAATCATCTTTGTGCGAATTACTGTTTAGTGCTTTCCGCAGTCACTTTGTAGATTTCACCTGCATCAACCGCCACATAAAGCGCGTTGTCCGGTCCCATCACGAGACCACGGAATCGCTCTGAAAAGCCAAGGGGCATGCGTGTGATGCCGTTGATCCCTAAGCCGTCTGGCGTGATGCTGATCATATCAATTCTGGAGCCTTCCGGCGTATCACCAAACGCAATGCCCATGATACCGACTGCCATCCGGCCTTCGTAAATGCCCCAATTCTTGCCTTTGATGAAGGCGGCAGAACCGGTGCCTTGCGAAAACCCGTTATTGTTCCAGGTTGCAGGCATCAGGTCTTTGAAGCGAGTGTCGCTCATCGGTGTGTAGGCCGCACGAATGGCCGGGTCCATCCCATCCTGCTGATTTGGCTCATACCCGCAATATTCATCCGGGCATTCACCTCTGCCGCCAGTGTTTTGGGCAGGGTCCCAACCGGCATTGCCACCGTTTACCAGCGCGGTGATTTCGTCATTATGCCAAGGGCCATGCTCGGCTGTGAACGCCTTTCCATCACTTGGGCGGAAGTCAATGCCTTGAACATTTCTGTGCCCGTATGTGTATATCCGCTTGTCAAATCCTTCGGGAGGATTGTTGTCCGGATGCGCATTGCCGTCGCCATCAATCCGCAAAACTTTGCCGCAGAGCAGCGTTCCGTCTTGTGGACAAATGCCTCTGTGGCGATCACCACCGGCAACCCAAAGATAGCCGCCAGGCCCCATCCGAATTCTACCGCCATTGTGAGCACCCGGCCCACCAAACGGTTGATCGGAGTCGAACGGTTTGTACTGAATGTCTTTGACGATATCTGTTCTTTCAGAAACGCTTTTCAGATCATCACTGACTTTAAATCGCATGACGATGTTGCCGTCACATCTTTCGAAGTTCGTTTTGCAACCTTCGCCGTGATATTTGTTTGACGTCGAATAGACGAACAGCGTGCGGTTCTGCTCGAAATCGCGATCGGGAACGACGCCCAACATGCCAGCCTGTCCTTCGCAAAACAGATCGTTGCCGCTATCCGCATAATTTTCAGAATTCACCATTCCGTAGAGTGCGTTTACCGTGCCATCTGCAGTTCTTACAGAAAGGCCTTTGCATTTTTCGGTGAAGAACATCGTGCCGTCTGCCAAAACGGCCATGTCCCAAGGGTCATCCAAACCGTCCAATACGACAGACGAACTGATTTTCGGAACATCCATCGCGCCCTGATGGTCGTCTGCCTGGGCAGTCACGGGCATTATGGAAATCAAGGCTGAAGCCATGACACCAGAAAGCAATTTACTACATAAACTTTTCATTTCATTCCTCCCTATTAACGTCACACTTGGCACCTTTAAATGCGCGGCCAAACTCGCAATCTGTTTTGTCCGCCCATGGCTAACTCGCGTTTCCTGAGAGCGAGCTAAAGTCTTCGCATGTCAGGTATTGCGACATGCGATTGGGCAGTTAGATATTCAATTCATCGCCGGAAAAGTGTGGGTCCGGCATTTCCTACAATTGAGCACTCTCAGTGACTAGGGGTCCACCTGTATCAACTTCCAAATGACGCTTTATCAGATGGAAATTGCACCGAGACATCTCAATTAGTGGGCTCTCCAAAAGTTGGGAGACACAATATTTTAGTGATCCTAATAATGGCGAAACACAGAATATTTTCTGCTAGGCCTGACCACAATCCCCATGGAGGTTAACCCTTACCTGAAATTAGTCAAGATGCTGGTTGTTATGGTTATGGTGAAGTGGTCCCAGTCAATTGTGGAGTATCCACGGAACCCTACCGGTTCAACATCTCCGCCACGCGTGGGGCAAAGTAAGTCAACACGGCATCAGCGCCTGCACGTTTGAAGCAAAGCAGGCTTTCAAGGATCACGCGTTCTTCTTCCAGATAGCCCTTTTCAGCTGCGGCCATAATCATCGAATATTCACCGGAGACCTGGTAGGCAAGGGTAGGGACTTGAAACTCGTCTTTTAAGCGACGGATGATATCGAGATACGGCATGCCGGGCTTGACCATGATCATGTCGGCGCCTTCGGAAATATCAAGATGCGCTTCGTGGATCGCTTCATCTGAATTTGACGGATCCATAAAATAGGTGCGCTTGTCGCCTTTCAGCAGATCTTCTGTGCCAACAGCTTCGCGATAGGGGCCATAAAATCCGGATGCATATTTGGCCGTATAGGCAAGCGTGCCGATCATTTCGTGTCCCGCACCATTAAGGGCGTCGCGGATTGCCCCCATGCGTCCATCCATCATTTCAGATGCGGAAACGATATCAGCACCCGCATCCGCTTGCAGGATAGAGGCGTCTGCCAAACGCTCCACAGTTTCGTCGTTGACGATGATGCCATCGCGATAAATGCCATCATGTCCATGATCGGTGAAGAGATCGAGGGCAACATCGGTGATCACTCCCACTTCAGGTGCCGCATCTTTGATCGCTTTTGTTGCCTGATTAATCAGATTATCCGGGTTCAAAACTTCAGAGCCGGTTTGATCACGTTTTTCCAGTGCAACATTGGCAAAGGTCGCAATTGCCGGAATGCCCAAAGATTGCGCCAGTTTCGCCTGTTCGCCAATACGATCAACCGAGTAACGATTGACGCCCGGCAGTTTCTCGAGCGGT
>CALLHT010000073.1 GCA_938009335.1 uncultured Rhizobiaceae group bacterium | reverse complement strand
CTGATCTCGTTCAGCAGCCGTTCGTGACGATACTTGCGCATTCCACTAAGATTTGGAGCCTTGATGCCCGCCTGTTCCCATTCATAAAATGCAAGCGGTGTTGGGCCAATCTCGATGCGATCATTGTCTATTGGAGAGCCGTCCGGTCGTGTAGCGGGCTTACGATCCGGATCAATTTTCCGATTTTGGATGGAAAAACCTGTGTCGACGTTCATGGCAAATCTCCAAATTTTCTAACGTGAAGATTAAGACCGAGGCAACGCAACACAAATATCCAGTCACGCCCTCACTGTAGTGTTTGCGTCATGCTTTGTTGCGGCTTGTTGTTAAAAATTCAATGCCCGTAAGGTCGTCCTTTGACCAGACAACACGGCATGCGCGTCTGATGCCTTCATTCGGATTATCCAGAATGAAGCGTCTTGGCAAATCTCTTATGGAGGTTTGAATCATTGCTCCGGTTGCAGAGATATTGTGAACCATGCATGTGATCTTGCGGCCGTCGATGTCGACAACAATGCTTGAGAGATCTTCAGTGGGTTTTCTGGGAGCAATCCGTCGATCTGAATCCGACGTTTGGTCGTTTTGGTTGAAGGTTGCCGCACCGTGTTTGGACATATGAGCACTATCCCCGAATCTGTTTGGCCGCCCGAGCGTCTAAGTTGCACTACTTTACATTAACAACTCGTGAACTGAATTACCATGCTCTATGGCACAACCTTTGATTCCGTATTATAACCAAACGAACTATTCGAGCAAAAGGCTGTGCAGTGACTATACGCTTTCATAAGGGTGATTTACCCGACTTAGACCGATACGCAGATAGTGTAGCGGTGGATTCTGAAACCCTTGGATTGAACCCGTTACGTGACCGG
Organism: uncultured Rhizobiaceae group bacterium; assembly: GCA_938009335.1. Lineage (GTDB taxonomy): Bacteria > Pseudomonadota > Alphaproteobacteria > Rhizobiales > Rhizobiaceae > JAALLB01. The sequence continues at coordinate 6,804 of CALLHT010000073.1, read as the reverse complement.
CTTTGTGTGGTCCAGCTTTCACCGGGTGACGGTACTGCAGATGTGGTCCAGATTGCCAAAGGTCAAACAGAAGCGCCCAATTTGAAGAAATTGCTGGAAGATCAAAATCGGACCATCATCTTCCATTTCGCGCGTTTTGATGTTGCTGTTCTTGAGCATGCGTTGGGCATCTCGTGCGCCAAAATCTATTGTACGAAAATCGCGTCCCGTCTAACCCGGACTTATACAGACCGTCACGGGCTGAAAGACATCGTCAAAGAGCTTTGCGGGGTCGACATATCCAAGCAGCAACAAAGTTCTGACTGGGCGGCTGAAACGCTGTCTCAGGCGCAACTGGAATATGCCGCATCGGACGTCCTTCACTTACATGAGTTGCGGGCTCATCTTGACCAACGATTGGCCAGAGAAGAACGAACAGAGCTGGCGAAAGCATGCTTTGAGTTTTTGCCAACCCGCGCTCGGCTAGACCTTGCCGGATGGCCGGAGACGGATATTTTCGCTCATAGTTGATAATCGGCCTGAAAATGGCCACTATGATTCGGTAACGCATTGTATCGCGTGTGAAATATTGTGAGCCTAGTGAAAAGACCCATCCAACCCAGCCAACAGGCACGACCACTGCCGAGAACACCGCCTGTTCAAGTTACAGGGGGTGTGAACCATAATGGTAATGATCTCGGTTTCTTGTCGGGCTATCGCAGCGATGCGGAGTTTGAAAAAGCCGCACGTCACTCAGGTCGGGTTAAATTTCTGAGGGTGCTTTTACCAGTAATCGGCGTATTTGTTATCCTTGGCGTCATCGGCACACTGGTTGTGCAGAAAATGTTCCTGCCTGACATCGAGATTGCCAATATTGAAGTCAATGATGGCAAGCTCATCATGGAGGATCCTAACCTTAACGGGGTTGATGAGAACCAGCGTCCGTATCGGTTGAAAGCAGACCGTGCTATTCAAGATTCCGCTAATCCCGCAGTGGTGGAATTGCAATCTATCATCGCAACGCTTCCAATGGACGATACAGTTTCTGCCAACATTGTTGCCGGAAATGGGGTTTACGATTCAGATCTGAAAACCCTCGTTTTAACGAAGGAAGTTGAGGTGAAAACCTCTGATGGCATGGAAATCTATCTGCAGGATGCCGATGTTGACATTGACAAGGGCACATTGAAGACACGATCTCCCATTACTGCAACCAGCGCACAGGCGGATATTTCTTCGGCTTCTCTATTGGTGGAAGAAGGCGGAGAGCGTTTGGTGTTTGAAGGAAATGTGCGCATGACCTTGCGTCCCAAAGAGCTGAAAAAGGAAGAGGCAAACCAATGATGCGCAATCTGTCAAAGATGATCATTACCGTTGGTGTATTGGTGTTAGGCTCGATTTCAGCCCATGCGCAGTCTGCCAGCAATGCCTTTAAAGGCATGGGCAACAATGATGAGCCGATTCAAATTGAGGCCGACAAGCTTGAGATTATTGATAATCAAAATACCGCTTTATTAACGGGCAATGTGAGCGTCGTCCAAGGCACAACCCTTCTCAAAGCACGGCAGATCAAAGTCTTTTACCTTCGCAGTGAAGATCAAAGTGAAACGAATAGCGGCATCCGGAAAATTGATGCAAGCGGCAAAGTTGCGATCCGATCCGAAGACAATCATGTAACTGCGGACGAAGCCAGCGTTGATATGGTCAAAGAGTTCGTGACCCTTACCGGTAACGTCCTGATCAGCCAGGGGCAGAACATCGTGAAGGGGTGTATTGTGACAGTAGATCTCAAACGAAACGTATCAAATGTGAAACCATGCGGGGGTTCTTCGTCTGGTAGTGGCAGGATTAAACTCTTGCTCGATCCAAAATCACGTAAAACAAATTAATATTTTGATATTTGTAGAATAAACATTGTCCTCTGGTTAGACTTCCTTAACCATAGAATGTATTTCTGCCCTTAAGGGAGACTGCAGTTGGGACTGAAAAATCTTGTAAAACGTTTGGTAAAGCGCCCGCCTTCCAAGAAGGTTCGTTGGGCGGATGATCCGCTTTTGCAAGCAGAGCCAAATAGCCCTGTTGCCCCTCCAATTGCACCGACGCAGCAACCAACAAGACAGCCGCGTTCACGCGATGGCGTGTTGCTCGTTTCGGGCCTTCAAAAAAGCTACAAAGGTCGAATGGTCGTTAAAGATGTGACGCTGGGCGTGCGTCGCGGAGAGGCCGTTGGATTGCTGGGTCCCAATGGTGCGGGCAAAACAACCAGTTTCTATATGATCACCGGTCTGGTTCGTCCTGATGCTGGCAGAATTGAGCTTAACGGGCACGATATTACGTCCACACCTATGTATCGTCGTGCAAGGCTGGGAATTGGCTATTTGCCTCAGGAAGCGTCTATTTTCAGGGGTTTGAGCGTAGAAAACAACATTCGCTCAGTGCTTGAAGTTGTTGAATCGGATCGTAAAGAACGTGAACGGCAGTTGGATGCTTTGCTGGAAGAATTTTCCATTACGCATCTTAGAAAATCACCTTCCATTGCCCTATCGGGCGGTGAACGAAGGCGGTGCGAGATTGCTCGAGCCTTGGCTACAAGACCGTCTTTCATGTTGCTCGACGAACCCTTTGCCGGTATTGACCCAATCGCTGTGGGAGACATTCAGGATTTGGTTCGTCACCTCACACAGAGAGGCATTGGAGTTTTGATCACAGATCACAATGTTCGTGAGACGTTGGGGCTGATTGATCGGGCCTATATTATCCATGATGGTAATGTTCTTACCCACGGAAGCCCGCAACAAATTATCGATAATCCGGATGTTCGCCGGTTTTACTTGGGAGAGCAATTTACTCTTTAGGAACAACTTACTGCTACATTGCTTGCAATTATCGGACCAAAAAGAAGTCCGCAAACAGGGTAGGTAGTAAATATGGCGATAGCTCCATCGTTACAGCAAAAGCAGTCGCAATCGCTCGTGATGACGCCAAAACTGGCGCAATCCATCAAGCTTCTGCAACTAAGTCATGCTGATTTAATGGATTACGTGCAGGAAGAGGTTGAGAAGAACCCTCTTCTAGAAATCGGACGTGATGAGAATACGGATCGTCGTGGCGCGGAGCAGGCTAATACTTCAGATCACAAAGCCAATGAATCAGAAGCTAATAGCTCTGATATTCGCGATACTGTCAATGAGCACCTAACAGTGGATGCGGGTGAAAAAGCCGCAGACATTGATGCCAATTTCGAAAACGTCTATGACGGTGGTATTGCCGGTGCTGAAAGCCAGGGCCAATCAACACTATCCAGTTCGACTAGAAACTCATCAACGTCACGGGGCGGAGATGATGATTTTGACGCGATTGCTCATCTCGGAGAAAACGTATCCTTGGCCCAGCATCTGGAGTTTCAAGTCGGTGTAAATTTCGGCGACCCAAAGCGTAGAAAGATAGCGACCTATATTGCGCACGCTCTCGATGACGATGGGTATTTCCGTGAAGATATTGCTGAAACAGCAGCCCGCCTTGATGCGACCAGCGATGAGTTGTTGAGCGTCCTTAAAAAATTCCAAACCATGGAACCGGTCGGTATTGGCGCCCGAGATCTCGTGGAATGTCTTTCAATCCAATTGAAAGAGTTGGATCGCTTTGATCCGGCAATGGAAGTTTTCGTTTCTAACTTGAGCCTGCTTGCGAAACGTGAATTCGAACAATTGAAGCGTCTGTGCGGTGTCACGACTGAAGACTTCAATGATATGATCCGCGAAATCAAAGCGCTCGACCCTCGCCCTGCACTTCGCTACGATCCTGTTTTGGCAGAACCGGTTGTGCCGGATGTTCTGATTGCACAACGCGTGGACGGAAGCTGGGCAATTGATCTCAATCCTGAGACTTTACCCAAGGTGCTGGTTGATCATCGTTATCATGCTGAACTTGAAAAATCTGTCTCTTCAGAAGACGGCAAGGCTTTCATCACCGAATGTATGAGTAATGCGAATTGGTTGACGCGCAGCCTTGACCAAAGAGCGCAGACCATTCTCAAAGTTTCCGTCGAAATTGTGAAACAACAGGATATGTTTTTTGCCAAAGGTGTTGAACACCTAAAGCCGATGAACCTCAAAACCGTGGCTGAGAAAATCAAAATGCATGAGTCTACGGTTAGCCGTGTGACCGCCAATAAATACCTGATGTGTGATCAGGGCATCTTTGAACTGAAATACTTCTTCTCATCAGCAATTTCCGCCAATGACGGCGAAGACAGTTGTTCATCAGAAACCGTAAAGTTCAAAATCAAGCAATTGATTGATGCGGAAGAACCGAAAAAAATCCTGTCTGATGACAAGCTGGTCGCTTTGCTTCAGGAAACCGGAATTGAAATCGCCCGCCGAACCGTCGCGAAATATCGTGAAGCTATGCGCATTCCATCATCGGTACAACGCCGTCGAGAAAAGGCAATGATGTTGGAAGACCGCGCTTCGTAATATTAGATGATCAGCGTGGTCGCGGCGTGGGGATTGTCACCCGTTCAGGGACCAAATTGCCCGCGATGGACGTAATAGCAGCACCAGCCTTCTCGATGGATTTTCCCTTCAACACTCGAGACGCGGAATACGCGGGCAGATTGATCGATGGTGCTTTGAATGCTGTGTTGATTGGCTCGTAAGTTGCGGCCTCTAGTGACGGAGCATTCGCGGACAAAACCGCCTGACACGCTTGCGGCAAATCTCTTAGGACGAGTTCCCTCCGTTTCTTGGGAGGCGTTTTCGGCTTCGGCTTTTTCTTGTTTGGATTGAGTTCTACATCAAACCACCAATCGAGTGAGCCATCATCACAGCCTGTTTTGTTGCCGGTACTGTTTTGCTTTTTGCAACCGGGCGATCCCGGTGGACAGCCCATGCGAATGTGGAAGTGATAATGATGTCCCCAGGTCGGGCGTATCTTGTTGAGCCAGGCGCGATTGCCCCGCACCGTATCGCAAAGCTGCTTTTTCACACCCGGATGAACAAGAACCCGTTCCACGCGTGGCGAAGTAGCGGCATGATAAAGCACCATCGTATGACCACGGGTCCAGCGGGCTTGGTCTACATAGATGCTGCCCTTTTTCAGTACAGAAACCGCTGAGATGTTTTCGCGTTCCTTATAGGTCATGCGGCGGTCCGGCATCGGGTTGAACCAGATATCTGCATCCAATCCCATTTGGTGCGAACGGTGTCCGGTAAGCATCGGTCCACCACGCGGCTGCGAAATATCGCCCACCAGCAGACCGTTCCAACCATCTTTCTTTGCCTTATATGAAAGGTCTTCGATGATTTTTATCAAATCAGGATGGCCCCAACGGCGGTTACGGGAAAGCCGCATCGCCTGCCAGTGTGGCCCGTCAACGGGAATGGCAACACCGCCGGCTAGACAGCCCTTGGTGTAGAATCCGTGTGCTGCAGGCTTAAGCCGAGCAGGGAGTGGTTCGCCACCAAACAGACGTTTGGCTGGTGTTTGGGCAAGTGCATCCAATGGCATGATTGCAGCAACGCCAATCAATACCAAGGTTCGCAATTTTTTGGATAGTCTAGCAGCGTTTAACATCATCCACCCCGTTATCCCGAATCAAATTACGTAAGGATAACCAAAAATCATGGCCTTTTTCCATTCACGATTCAGCGCGTTAAAATTGCACTACCCCCGCAAGACGCCGCCCGTAGTTTTCTCGACATTTGCCACGACCTTGGAGGAGATTGCGGCAATGTCCTCGTCTGTCAGGGTTTTATCTTTCGGCTGAAGCGTCACTTCAATTGCGATAGATTTCTTGTCTTCACCCAGTGACGCGCCTTCAAACACATCAAAGACAGAAACATTGCTGATCAGATTTTTATCTGCACCAGCAGCCGCGCGAAGCAGGCTTGCGGTTTCGCATGACTTGTCGACAACAAACGCAAAATCCCGATTAACCGCCTGCAGGTCCGAAAGTTCGAGTGGCGTTTTGGTTTTCGTCGGTTTTTTCCGGGGAGCCGGAATATTTTCAAGCATAACTTCAAAGGCAGCGACTGGACCCGACACATCAAGTGTCTCCAGCGTCATCGGGTGGATTTCGCCAAAGTGGCCAAGAATAACTTTAGGGCCAAGTTGAATGGTGCCGGAACGTCCCGGATGAAACCACTCCGGTGCGCCTGCCACAATCTGCACTTTGGATGAATCCATGCCTGCGGCTTCCAGAACGGAAAGCGCATCCGCTTTCGCATCATAAACATCGACCGCTGATCCCGCCTCACGCCAATCACGTCCGCCACCTGAATATTTGGCGGTGCCTTTGCGAATACCGCCTGCAATTCGGTGTTGCGTTTCCGGCGTATCGCCAAGATACGTGCTCGCCACTTCAAAGATTGCCACATCCGCATTGCCACGGTCTTGGTTTCGGCCTGCTGCTGCAATCAAGGCAGGTAGAAGGGACGGGCGCATGTCTGACATTTCAGAGGAGATCGGGTTTGCAAGTTTACAAGCTTCCCCGCCGCCACCAAAAGCTTCCGCATGCGCTGTCGGAATGAACGACCAGGTCACAGCTTCCAACATGCCACGAGAAGCAAGCGCACGCCGCGCATTGCGTGAGCGGGTTTGGCCCAGTGTCAGAATCTTCGACCCGACCGCGCCAGTTGCAGGCAGGGGTTGCGGCTCGATGTTGTTAACGCCATGAATACGCATGACTTCTTCAACAAGGTCTGCTTTGCCGAATACGTCTGGACGCCAGGTTGGTACGGTGACGCTCAACGTGTCGCCAGAACCGGAAACGCTAAACCCTAGGCGTGAAAGAATATCCGCGCATTCTGAAGAGGCGACTTCAAT
>CALLHT010000072.1 GCA_938009335.1 uncultured Rhizobiaceae group bacterium | reverse complement strand
ACTTCCATCTGCCATAGGCGGTCACGTGCATGAACAAACCCGAGAACGCGCATTGCATCGTTATATTCCTCGGCTTCAATATGAGGGACCGCATGTGCGTCGAAGACTACCGTGGTTGAAGATGCGAGACCCTCTAACGCTATTTCCGCATTATCAGCAGGGATTGTTCGCAGTAACACCCCATACCCGATCGCAACCAGAACCAAGCCAATTGCGATTAGCCCGAAAACACCGGAGAAAACCCATTTTAAAAGTTTGCGCATTGCTCTATCTATTCCACTAACAACGTCAAAAACCACTACAACAAATTATTTGGGAAGGACAGCGGCATGACAAAAGTTGCATTCATCGGCTTGGGAGTAATGGGATACCCAATGGCGGGACACATCGCAAAAGCAGGCCATGAGGTAACTGTATACAACCGCACCGCTGAAAAGGCAGATGCTTGGGTCAAGGAGTTCGGCGGAACTGCTGCTGCAACACCGGCAGAAGCTGCAAAAGATTGCGAATTTGTTTTTGCGTGTGTGGGCAATGATGATGATTTGAGAAGCGTCACTACTGGACCGGATGGTGCATTCAGCACTATCCCTGAAGGGGCGGTGTTCATCGACAATACGACCGCCTCTGCTGCTGTTGCGCGGGAACTTGCAGAAGACGCGGCAAGTCGCAAATTCGACTTCCTTGATGCGCCGGTGTCTGGGGGACAGGCAGGCGCAGAGAACGGTGTTCTGACCGTTATGATTGGTGGCGATGAGGCAGTTTATGAGCGCACGAAACCGATCATTGACTGCTATGCGCGTATGACTGGCCTAATGGGCCCTGTTGGAAGCGGGCAGCTTACTAAAATGGTCAACCAGATTTGTATTGCGGGTCTGGTACAAGGATTATCCGAAGGCATTCACTTTGCTCAAAATTCGGGCCTTAACGTCGAAGCTGTGATGGGCGTGATCTCGAAAGGAGCAGCGCAATCCTGGCAGATGGAAAACCGCTGGGAAACCATGGATAAAGGCGAATACGAGCACGGTTTCGCAGTTGATTGGATGCGCAAGGACTTATCCATCGTTTTGGAAGAAGCACGTTCCAATGGCGCAAACTTGCCGATTACTGCAGCAGTCGACCAGTTTTATTCGGAAGTGCAGAACATGGGCGGTAATCGTTGGGACACATCCAGCCTGTTGGCGCGCCTCAAAAACGCAAGCAAAGGCTAATTGGGCCAGTCTAGAAAACTGAGCCTAACTCTTCTCCAAAACCATATATTCCAAGGGCATCTCTGTGGTGTCCTTGATCCGTTCCATGGCAAACGCACTTGAGACGTTTTCTATCTCGATATTTGAAACCAGACGTTTGTAAAACAAGTCATAAGACGTGATATCCGGAACCACCACTTTCAAAAGATAATCAATATCGCCGCTCATGCGATAAAACCCGACAACTTCCGGGAATTGGGCGATGACTTCTGCAAAGCGTTTCAGCCATTCTTCATTGTGCTGGTCAGTCTTGATCGACACAAACACAGTGACACCTGTATTGACTTTCACCGGATCGAGTATAGCAACCCGCTTCCTAATCACTTTATCTTCTTCCAGCTTTTGTATTCGTCGCCAACACGGTGTGGTAGAAAGACCAACCTTTCGTGCGATATCGGCAACAGGCAGGGTCGCATCCTCCTGCAAGATGGAGAGAATAGCTCGATCTGTCTTATCCATGAAAATCCCAACAAAACGCAAAAACTGAAATACTGTTTCATATTTCAAATAATTTGAAAACCAATTTCTGTTTTACAGCGCCATCTTGATAGTTTGTCGCAGTTTCATTCTAAAACAGCGAAACTCACATGTATTCTTGAATCATTTTGCGCAATACCGGCAATAAATCACTGGTAAACCAGGGGTTTTTCTTGATCCAGGCATTATTTCGCCAAGATGGATGCGGCAAAGGCACATATGCGGGACTTGAACCTATGTCCAGAATTTCACGCCAATTGGCAACTGTTTCAGTAAGCGTCTTAGAAGCCAGTTTGCCCAGATAATATTTCTGCGCATACATTCCAATCAAGAGGACCAATTCGACCTGAGGCATCGCTTCAGTCACGTCACTCTGCCAAAGTTCTGCGCATTCTTTTCTGGGTGGCAAATCGCCTCCTTTGGCATCAAGTCCGGGAAAGCAGAACCCCATTGGCGTGATGGATAATATGGAAGCATCGTAAAACTGATCTTCGGTCACACCCATCCATTCTCGCAATCGGTCACCGGAAGGATCAGTAAACGGCTTGCCTGATGCATGAACTCGCGTGCCCGGTGCCTGACCGATTATTCTCACCTTCGCCGTTCTGGAAAGGATAGCAACAGGCCGCGGTTCATGGGGCAACGGTGTTTTTTCCGGGTCATCAATGCATTTCCGGCAATCGCCAATTCTCCGCCTAAGATCATCTATTTTAGACATTAGAGTTGGACACTGGGACGACTGGAAACATCTGCAAACCATCGCTTGAAATGGTCATACCCCTGTTCCGGCACCTCAATTCGTGCGGGCTTAAAGAACTGCGCCCCTACCAGACAGGTGATGTCCGCTACTGAAAAGGCGTCCCCTGCCAAAAACTCATTTGAGGACAGTTGTTCGTCTAGTATTGAAAGATAATCAATCGCCAGCCCTTTATTTTTCTCACCCCAAGCGGCAATTTGCTCGCCTTCCAGTACCGCCGCGCCCGGATGCAGATGCCTGAATGACTGCGCAACACGAAACATAAATCCCAATTCCGCACGCCTGTTCCACATCTCAATCTGCGCACGTTCCAAAGCCGTTTCGCCAAAAAGGCTTGGGGTTGGATGAAGCTCTTCAAGATATCGGCAAATCGCAATGGTTTCTGAAAGAACTGTACCGTCTTCCAGCTCCAGAAACGGAACGGTTTGTGTCGGATTTTTAGCGGTCATTTCTGCTGAACGGTGTTCCAGCGAATTCAGATCAAGCTGTTGCGTGGGTAACTCCACCCCTTTTTCCTTCAGAAAAATCTGAACCCGCCGCGGGTTTGGTGCCCGTCCACCGTCATATAGTTTCATGAAATGCCACTCCTGAGGTTGAGATCAAACCTACCAGAACTTAAGGGAACGAAACAAGCTGGGAGAATGCGCTTCACGCCTGTCTGTTCGCCATTGCGCGGGCAGTTTGAACTCCCCGGCCCACAACCCGCGCTTTGCTTGCATGGCTTCAAATTCCAGCCCCGCATAATCACCATAAGCAACCGCCCAACCATCGCGTACCATGCGTTCATTTAAGAGCACATCGCCAGCCTTACATGTTGCCAGAAGCCGTTGAAATTTATCCATTTCCCAACCATCGCAGTGCACAACCCTGCCGCCTATCAATCGCTTCAGGTGCTTCAGGGCTTCACGACCACAGGAAAATGTCCCCGTTTTTGTGCTGCTTTGGCAGTCTTGCGAGAATTCAGGCGCATCGATTCCAAACAAACGGATTTCTTGGCCCCCAACCTCAAGACTATCGCCATCAATCACCCGAGCTGTTCCAGAATATTCTTCTCCGGCATAATCAGCCAGGTAAGCAGACACAAACGCCACTACGCCAAACAAAGTCAGGACCTTGATGAAATCCCAGACCCTGCCTGCTGCGCTACGCATTGCAAGCCTCACAAATCATGAATCCGAGGCTCAGGACCTACTAAATTGGTTAAAATGGTTGGAATAAATTTGTGCGGATAGAAGGCGTGAGACGCAGGAAACCTTATGGTTTTCAAGACGAAACAACGCATTAGACCGTGCAAATTTATCCAATCCGAAGGACATGCGTTCTGACCGCGAACTACTGCGTCAAAGCTCTTGAGTGGGGGATTAACCCCACTCTTCAAACTTTTTCTTGTATTTCTTGTCATAACACGTGCCATTTCAATCAAATTAATAGGTCCTGAGCCTAACGAGATATTTACCATTTTTGCCGATGCTTTGTTAATCATCTGTTTTGGGTACATCCCTGAACACGGGTCAATTGAGTATAGCGTGTAACCCAAGAAATGAACCGCAAAGCAACACATATCGACAAAAACATTGTCGACGTTGGCAGAAAGCGCTCTGCCTCCGATAAAGCTGTGCGTGATTTTAGGACCAGACTTTCTGTTGTTGGCACCTCACCGCTTGCATTTGAGCTGGATCTTTTAAAAGGATTTGCCACGAATCAGGTCAATGCCAGTCTTGGCATTGTGTGCATGGTTATGGTCGTATGCGCAATTGGCAGCGTATGGCTGGATCCGATGCGCCTTGTGGGTTGGGCTGCCATTGCCATCGCCATGCACATCCTGTTAGGCGTGATGTCAAAGCGTTTTCTCAATGCAGACGTTACCCAGGAACACTTATCCGAGTGGCGTCGAAAGTTTCTTTTAGGTCAGATCGGCGTTGCAGCAGCTTGGACCATTTTAGCGATCATGCCTTATAATGGCGAAACGGCTGGTGCCTTCCCTACCCTTCAATTCTCAGCAATTCTCGCGTTCAATGCCGCCGTTTCAATGATGAGCTATTCCTTCGGGCGCGTTGCTCTCATCATGACGACACCGGCAACGCTTACGCTGGCGGCGCTTTTTATTCTAAATCGTGACACCAATAGCCTTCTGATGGCCATGGTTCTGCTCGGGTCTGTTGGGTTTTTCTATTACATTACCCAACGCTTGAGATCGTCGCTTGTCGGCGTGCTTGAGCATTCCACTGAAAAAGAAACACTCATTGTCGAACTGGAAACAGAAAAAGCGTTTTCAGAGCAAGCACGGAAACGCGCGGAAGATGCGAATTTCGCGAAATCCCGCTTCCTTGCAACCATGAGCCATGAATTGCGCACTCCCTTAAACGCGATCCTTGGATTTTCTGAGATTATGCGTGACGAGGTTCTTGGCCCCCTGAACAATGAAAACTACCGCGAATACTCAAAGGATATTCACAATTCAGGTGCGCATCTTTTGAAACTGATCAATGAAATTCTAGACATCTCCCGCATTGAAGCTGGAAAGCATGAACTAAAAGAGCAAAAACTTTCACTGGTTGCGATCGCCGAAGATGCCCGTCACATGATGGATGTGAAGGCGAAACAGAAAAACGTAAAATTACTGACGGCTTACGATGATAAGCTCGCCACGGTTTGGGTGGATGAACAGGCCATTCGTCAGATCATTCTAAACTTACTTTCCAATGCCCTGAAGTTCACACCTACGGGTGGAACCGTCACGCTAAAAGTGGGGTGGACGGCAAAAGGCGGACAATACATCTCCGTAAAGGACACTGGCCCCGGCATCCCTGAAGAAGAGATCCCTGTGGTCTTGTCTTCCTTCGGTCAGGGGAGCATTGCCATTAAGCACGCGGAACCTGGAACAGGCCTTGGTTTGAGCATTGTTCAGGCGCTTCTGCAGGTTCATCAAGGACGCTTCGACCTAAAATCAGAATTGCGCAAAGGTACCGAAGCAATCGCCTATCTTCCCCATGAACGAGTGACGGTCAATCGCACCAGGAATGCGTCACGTGCGGAACAGAAAACTGAAAACGAAACTCAGGATCTGGTCGCCTGATCAGCAACCGGAAAATGTTTGAACGCCGATTTCAACATTCCAACTGCAATTGCTACATCCGCACCAAAATGGCTGCTGAATGAAGCATCCAGGATCACGGGCACGCCCAGTGCCTGAACAGCCTGGTTAAGTACTGGATCAGCAAAACTGCTCGCCAATACACAATGCGACACCGCATCTTCGTTCAAGGCTTTAAGAACTGTCAGAGCAGCAAGACCGGTGAATCCACCGACAACAGCCGGAATATGTTCCGTTCTCGCGGCAAGGATAGCGCCACAAATCGCAGCGGTTTCACGCCCACCCAAGCGGCGCAAAACTTCCAACGGATTGGATTTATGGCTTGCCGCCTGCTCAACTGCCTTCGCAACAGCCTCTTCAAGTTCATCAGACGCAATATCAGACTGCGAACAATCCGGTTTGATACTTACTCCGTTCAGAACAGAAAGAATTGATGCGTTGGAAACATTCAAGTGATCCTCAATCGCACACACCGCAAGCAAGTCAGAGCCGCCGGCAATTGCCTCCATTCCGAAAGCAATCGTTCCCGCACACGACTTTTCATCCAATGCAGGCTCCTGCGCGATGTTCTCAACTGGAATTTGCAGCGCCAGATCAAACAGCTTCAATCCCATGTCTTGCTGATGGCAGAGACGATTCACAACACTGCTCCCTTCGGCGATCTCACCAACGTTCGCCAGCAACCATTCAACATTCGTGCCTTGATCAAGTTCATTTGTCAGCGCATGTGTGCCACCAAACAGTGTCATTAAGGGGCGATGTACCACCGGCGAGCGCCCACTCCACCGCGAATACCACTCACAGAGCGTTCCTACCTTTGAGCCTAGAGCGCACAACACTTCCAACTGCTCACCGGTATGGCGGGCAGCTTCCTCATTGGCTACTGGGAGTGTTCTGGCCAAATTGCGGAAGTCATCGAACGGAAGGCCACTTTCGCGTTGTTTCATAGGGGATTATCCTGCCAGCTTGCTTGCGACATTGATCTGCCGTGATTAAATAGGTTCTCAACCGTGGCTATGACATACACTGCCAAGAGAATAAACTTCAATTCCCGAAATATACACCTATGAGCACCATCCAATCGCCCTGTATCCTCATCTGTTCGATAGACGCGAAAACCGGCTACTGTTTCGGGTGTGGACGCACGAGAGATGAAATCGGAGGGTGGATGGGTTACAGTGCTAAAGAGCGCACAAATATCATGGATACACTGTCTGCACGCCTAGAAATGGTTGAGCAGAAGCCAAGGCGTGAAACGCGTCGAAGACGCATACGCCGCGAGAGGGAAGAACAGGCTTGAACATAGTGTGGATCATATTGGGCCTTATTGGCCTTGTTATCATATATCTCACCCTTGACGGTGAGAATGCCTCCACTTTTGGCCTGCGTAACGACAATTTCGCTCAATTGGTGCTTATGAGCATGTGGGGCGCTTTAATTGCGACTGCGGTAATCCCGAGAAAAGGACACTTCAAAGAGTTTGCCCGCAATGCAGCCATTTGGATTTTCATCATCCTAGGTCTTACGGCTGGCTATATATTCCGCTTTGACCTTCAGGATATCGCCTCTCGAATGACGGCAGGATTGGTACCGGGAAGTCCTCGTACAGTGACCTCACTGGAAGGCCGCGAGCGCGTGGTACTATCCAAAGCGGGTTCAAACCACTTCGTCGCACAAATGCAACTTAACAGCCAGACCGTTACGCTACTTGTTGATACCGGCGCATCGATCACAATACTGACCCAGCGTGATGCGCAAGCGGCTGGAATAGATGTTTCTTCACTGTCATTTACAATCCCCATCAGCACAGCAAATGGCACCAATTTCGCCGCACCTGCACGGTTAGAAAGCTTAGAGCTAGGTCAAATTCGCCGCGAAAACATGCGTATTTTGGTGAGCAAACCAGACGTGCTTTCCGAAAGCCTGTTGGGAATGAATTTCCTGACCACGCTTAGCTCATTCGAGTTCAAAGGCGATGAGCTCCTCCTCACCGACTAGGGACTGGAGATCAGGTCAGACTGGCGAAAAATCGCATCGCTACAATCGTCAAGAAAATACCAAACCCGATTTCCAACGAGCGTTTTTTCAAAGCGTGCGCAATGCGCACACCGATAGGTGCAACAAGCAATGTAACCGGAATGATGATCGCAACCATCACCAGATTGACGTAACCGATTGAATATGGCGGCAAGCCTGCCACTCCCCACCCGGCCAAGACGTACCCCAAGACGCCGGGAATAGAAATCAACACCCCTACCCCAGAGGAAGTTGCGACTGCTTGGTGAATTGGGCGTCCGAACGCAGTCATAAATGTGTTGTTAAAGACACCGCCCCCGATACCCATTAGTGTTGAGAAAAAACCGATGCCCCATCCTGCTGTGTAGCGCGCAAACCCAGCAGGAATATCATCCGCCAGTTTCCAGCCTTCCTTACCAAATAACATCTTCATGGCAATCACCAGCGAGCAACAGGCAAAGATGACCCGAAGCACACCACTGGAAACAAAAGCGACGATCAGGCTCGCCATGATCACCCCAATCGGCACTGCCCACCTGAAGCTTTTGAGCAATTCAATATCAACTGCACCTTTTCCCTGATGCGCAAAAAAGGATCGCAGCGAGGTCGGTACAATGATGGCAATCGAAGTCCCCACCGAAAGGTGCATGCGTACCGCTTCTTCAACTCCGAGAACGCCAAACATCTGATAAAAAACCGGAACAAGAACGGCCCCACCGCCGATACCAAACATGCCTGCCAAGAGCCCTGCGCCAGCTCCGGCCAAGACAAGCATTAGAAAGAATGGCCAGAGTTCTGGATTGAGCGGATTTAGTTCCACGAACATCACCTTGCAATGAAAAGCCGTTGAGTAGGCCCTGCTGAGCCAATGGTCAAGAAATTCCGCAACAAAAAACCCGCGATCAAAGAACGCGGGTTAAAATTCTCAGGATAGAACGATCTTACGTGGATAGCACCACAACCGTCGTACCGATTGGCGTGCGGTTATAAAGGTCAATTACATGATCATTGATCATCCGAATGCAACCGTTTGAAGACGCTGTTCCGATTGTCCAAGGCTGCGTTGTGCCATGAATTCGGTAGTACGTGTCACGATTACCTTCATAAAGATAAAGAGCACGCGCGCCCAATGGATTGTTTGGACCACCTGGAACACCACCGGCGTATTTCTTATACTTTTGCGGTTCACGACGGATCATATTGGCCGTTGGTGTCCAACTTGGCCATTCAGCCTTACGTTTAATCTTGGCAGTACCTGCCCACGCCAAAGCCGCTCTACCAACGCCCACGCCGTAACGACGCGCTTTCGTACGGCTTTGGATCAAATAAAGAAAACGCGCACTCGCATCCACAACAATCGTACCCTTTTTATAACGCGAGCGATATGTCACGTTCTGTGGCAGGTGTTTTGGATTTGGTTTGAATTTCTTCTTGCCCGTGTGATGCGCCAACGCCGTAGAAACAGGTAAACCTGCTACACTCGCAACACCAGCAGTTGTAATTCCCCGGACGAAATTCCGTCTATTCAACGTCATGCACCTAACTCCCGACTAATCAATGCAATTCATATTCCGTGACGTAAAACCATATTGAGCAGCCATTAAAAACTCAATAATTCTGCGGTAACGGTTCCGTTATTTTTGCTGAAGTGGATAGGTTTTATAGAACAAGGTTAATAGTAGCCTGACAGATCTACACCTTATTCTGCAGCAACTGCAGAAACTTGCACCCTTGCATAAGCCTCGGAAATAACCTCAGGACCGGCTCCAGGCTTGACTGCTTCGGTGCTCAATACCTGCCGCCAACCCCGTGCACCCGGGACACCCTGAAACAACCCGATAATGTGCCGGGTGATTTGATTAAGTCGCCCGCCACTTAAGACATGCCTTTCGGCGTACTCACTCATTCCAGTAATGATTTCATCATAAGAAATTTCCGCGGACTTGGAGCCGAAAACAAGACCATCAACGCCGCGCAAAAGAGATGGGTTGTGATACGCCGCACGCCCCAGCATACACCCATCGACGGTTTGAAGATGATCCTGCACTTGATTCAAATCCTGAACACCGCCGTTTATCCCAATGAAACGACTCTCATTTTCCGCTTTCAAACGATAGACACGATCATAATCCAGAGGCGGAATATCGCGGTTCTCCTTCGGGCTTAACCCTTGCAGCCAGGCTTTGCGCGCATGAACCCAAATTGCATCTGCCCCCTGCTCCCAAACCATCTGAGCAAGATTATCCAGTGCTGGCCCTGTATCCTGTTCATCTACACCGATGCGACATTTCACGGTCACTGGAATATCCACCACGTTTTTCATCGCAGCAACGCACCGCGCAACCAGTTCAGGCTCACGCATCAAACAGGCCCCGAAGGTTCCGGATTGCACCCGATCCGACGGGCAACCGACATTCAGATTGATCTCGTCATATCCATAGGCTTCGCCCACTTTCGCGGCTTGGGATAGTTTTTCCGGATCACTCCCCCCAAGCTGCAAAGCGATTGGGTGCTCCGTATCGTCAAACCCTAAGAGATAATCACGATCCCCATGGATCACCGCATCCGCAACAACCATCTCCGTATAGAGCAGTGCATGTTTGGTCATCAGTCGGTGAAAATAACGACAATGACGATCGGACCAATCCATCATCGGCGCAACGGCAAAGCGTGGCCCAAGATCACCATATTTCGGGGATAGATAATTCATGCGTCCCTAATATTGCAGATTATCGAAAACACAAGGCTATCACACAAAAAAGCCCGGGTCTTTC
This sequence comes from uncultured Rhizobiaceae group bacterium, assembly GCA_938009335.1. Lineage (GTDB taxonomy): Bacteria > Pseudomonadota > Alphaproteobacteria > Rhizobiales > Rhizobiaceae > JAALLB01. The sequence goes on along the minus strand of CALLHT010000072.1, from coordinate 4,510 downwards.
GATCCGGGCCTTCAATTCTTTTAAATAGTCGGGCGATAATTATTCTTCGCCGCGATCTTTAAGAGCAGCACCAAGAATATCGCCAAGAGATGCACCTGAGTCAGATGAGCCGTATTGTGCGACTGCCTCTTTCTCTTCTGCAATTTCCAGAGCCTTGATGGAAACACCAACACGGCCTGTCTTCTTGTCAAACTGGATAACGCGAGCGTCAACCTTTTGACCAACCGCAAAACGCTCTGGGCGCTGTTCGTCACGGTCGCGAGACAAGTCTGAACGGCGGATAAAGCTTTGCAGCTCTGTTTCGGCAATAGAAACTTCAAGACCACCGTCTTTCACTTCCAGAACCTCACAGGTTACAATAGCACCCTTGCGGATTGCGCCTGATTCAGCCGCAGCACCCACAGGATCACCACCCAATTGCTTGATGCCAAGTGAGATGCGCTCTTTCTCAACATCGATGTCGAGAACAACCGCTTTCACCATGTCACCTTTGTTGTAGTCTTCCATGGCTTCTTCACCAGACTTGTTCCAGTCGAGATCAGAAAGGTGAACCATGCCATCAACATCGTTTTCAAGACCGATGAACAGACCGAACTCAGTCTTGTTCTTCACTTCGCCTTCAACTTCTGTGCCTGTTGGGTACAGATCAGCAAATGAATCCCATGGGTTGTCCATAGTTTGCTTGAGGCCAAGTGAGATACGGCGCTTGGATGGGTCTACTTCCAGAACGATTACTTCCACTTCTTGTGAAGTAGAAACGATCTTGCCTGGATGTACGTTCTTCTTTGTCCAAGACATTTCAGAAACGTGGATCAGACCTTCAATGCCCGGCTCGATTTCAACAAATGCACCGTAATCGGTGATGTTGGTCACGCGGCCAGTGATTTTCTTCTCAAGCGGATACTTGTCGTCGATTGATTCCCAAGGATCGCTCTCAAGCTGCTTCATGCCGAGTGAAATACGGTGTGTTTCCTGGTTCACGCGGATGATCTGAACTTTCACGGTCTGACCGATATTCAGGATCTCGCTTGGGTGATTAACACGGCGCCAAGCCATGTCTGTCACGTGTAGAAGACCATCGATACCGCCAAGATCAACGAATGCACCGTAATCAGTAACATTCTTGACCACACCGTCAACGACCTGACCTTCTTCAAGGTTTTGTACGATCTCTGAACGCTGTTCCGCACGGCTCTCTTCAAGGATTGAACGACGGGAAACCACAATGTTGCCGCGACGACGGTCCATCTTGAGGATTTGGAACGGCTGCGGATTGTTCATCAATGGCGTTACGTCACGCACCGGACGGATGTCCACTTGCGAACGCGGCAAGAATGCCATTGCGCCATCAAGGTCAACCGTGAAGCCACCTTTAACCTGATTGTAGATCACACCTTCAACACGCTCGTTTGCTTCGAACATTTTCTCAAGGCGAATCCAGCTTTCTTCACGGCGGGCTTTTTCGCGAGACAGAACCGCCTCACCCATCGCGTTTTCAACACGGTCCACATAAACTTCGACTTCATCGCCGACTTTCATAGAACCGTCACGCCCTGCGGCGCCAAATTCTTTCATTGCTACGCGGCCTTCAACCTTGAGGCCTACGTCGATGACTGCCAGGTCTTTTTCAAAACCGGTAATCAAACCTTTTACAACAGCACCTTCAACAACATCATGTGTTTCAAAGGACTGTTCGAGAAGAGCTTCGAACTCTTCCATGCTAGCACTAGTTGTCATAGAGTCTCCTGAGTGGAACGGCGTTTAACGCTTAAAATAAGTTCCACGCTGCACTGCGGGTTTGTGTTTGTTTATCCAAATCCCAAGCATGCCTTTAAGGCGTTTGCAGTGCGAAGAATGGGAACTGGATCGCTATTGTTCAGAGATGGCAGCTTCAACGAAGCGTAAAGCAGTCTCAAACGCCGTTTCTATAGACATTTCTGACGTATCAATCAAGTGCGCATCTGTCGCGGGCTTTAGCGGACTGTCAGCCCGCCCCATGTCACGTTCATCACGCTTGATGATGTCTGCAAGAATTTGTTCGTAAGATGAGCCGCCGCTTTTTTCATCCACTTCTCTATGGCGGCGTCGCGCACGGGTTTCGGGTGACGCGGTGATATAGAGCTTTACGGTTGCTTGCGGGCAGACAACGGTCCCGATATCGCGGCCATCTAACACTGCGCCTTCGCCTTGGGCAGCAAACTTACGCTGTTGCTCAACGAGAATTTTCCGCACCGTGCTCATGACAGCAATTTTAGACGCCGCCTCTCCTACCTCATGGGCGGATAGAATTTCCCGATCAAGCGATCCCAAATCGAGGTTCTCGGCAACAATCTCGGCCAATTCTTCACGGTCCAAAGGCAATCCGGATTGCAGAAGCGCATAGCCAACCGCACGGTAGGTCAGACCGGTATCCAGATGCGGCAGACCATAATGCTCCGCCAAGCGCCGCGCAAGCGTGCCTTTGCCCGATGCGGCAGGTCCATCAATGGCGATGATAAGAAGGTTTGTCATGCAGCACGCGTTGGTAAAGACTGCACAAGTTCACCAACTTCGCTCTCAGCAATTGCCAAATCATATTGCGATTGTAGGTTCATCCAAAATTGCGGCTCCATTTTAAACCAATGCCCCAAGCGCAAAGCTGTATCTCCGGAGATCGAACGTTTACCCGCCACAATTTGGCTCAACCTGTTTGCAGGCACAGAAATTTGGCGCGCCAGCTCAGCAATAGAGATTCCCAGCTCGTCAATTTCATCGCCCAAAATGGCTCCTGGATGTACAACACGTTTAAACATCATATCCTCAATGATAATCTACTATTTCCACTCTCGAAGGCCCGGCATCCCCATCATTCCAAGCAAAGCAAAGTCGCCACTGTTGATTAATCCGAATGCTATACTGCCCTTTACGATTACCCGACAAAGCCTCAAGCCTATTGCTTTTGAGAGCTGACAGACTTTCCAGCGTAGTAGCCGCATTCAATATCGCCAACCGCCTCTCTGCCTGCCGCTCAAATCCGGAAAACGCTTTGATCCGCTCACCGGAACCAAATCCCTCCGTTCTCCTGTCAGCATAGCCTTCAATCATCCGATTAATGTAGCGCAAAATACGCGATACGTAAAGCGTATAGGCATATTCAAAATTAGGAACAACACCTCGAGCAATACGGGCCATGATCAAACGACAGCACAAATGGTATATTCAACGAACCCAAGTCTTATACCCTCAGTTAATCCACTATTTGTTGGGTATTAAGTGAATACGAATCCTGTATTTCGGTTACTGTCACAGTAAATCTGATAACTTTCACGGTAAATCTACTGTCACGGTAAATCTACAATGCGCCGTTCTTTCTTGATGCCGTGATGTAAACATACCCACTCACATGCGTATCTTGCCGGTGCATATTAATAGCGTCAACTGCTTCTAAGACCACCTAGCGGTTGCGGTTGGGCATAGTGGATCCCGGCTCGCAGTAGCGGCCGGGATGACGGGGGAAACATATCGCCTCTTCCCTCACCCTGAGCCTGTCGAAGGGTCAGGGAAGCCATTGAGACATTTCATTTATTCCACCTCGCCCTTCGACAGGCTCAGGGTGAGGTGCGGATGCATGCCCAATTCGTCATCCTCGGACTTGATCCGAGAATCCATGCACGGACCCATGGCAAACCCGTCCGCCAGTGCCATAGGTTTTTACGGCGGGGAAAACGTTTTGCAATCTTCCTCACCCTGAGCCTGTCGAAGGGTTAGGAAAGGTATTGAGATATCTCGGTTAATTCCACCTCGCCCTTCGACAGGCTCAGGGTGAGGTGCGGTTTTCTATCCCCGCCCCAAAAACCTCTTCTTACAATCAGCCCACTTGTGAAACGCGCAACCACCGGACGTACGCCAGCGGCTTGGTGCTTCACAAGCGGCGGAGCGGCGGTGGCCATAGGAGAAGGTACATGACCTGAAAGGGCATGTACCGGAAACCAGTGGGCGGCTTACGGTTCTGGTTCGAAGAGGTAGCAGCGGGCAATTCTTGTTCGGCTGATCGATTCTAACCACTAACCAAGAGGTATCGGCTGGCAGTGTGTTCAAAGGCGCCTGACCGGTAACATCAAATCTCCGCGCAGGACCCGAAGGTCCGGCACACATAGACGGACTAAGATGGCAATCGGGTCCTGCAGTTGTGCGCTTAATTTGTTTTCGCTGAGGTTCCACCTCAGCGCCCGTTCGCAGGCTGGCAGGTTTGAAGGATTTCAAACCTTTGCCCTGCCACGGAGGGATAAGAGCCGCGCAAGGGCTATGCCCGAAGCGGGAAATTATAAGCAAGCCACTGATTCGCAAGGATCGAGTGAACGAAGACGCATGTCGCAACCCCAGCTGAACCGGTGGGGGAAAAGCATTCTCCGCAACCTTCAAAACCCCCACCCGCTCTGCTCAAGACATACGTCTTGGCAATCGCGTGCCTCCCCACAAGGGGGAGGCAGGTTGACGGTTAAGCAGCGCCACACCGTCATCCTCGGGCTTG
>CALLHT010000071.1 GCA_938009335.1 uncultured Rhizobiaceae group bacterium | reverse complement strand
CGCCAGGTTGCAGGCGATCCCGCGAAGACGTTAATGTCTGTGTCGCCCTTGATACCAGGAATTCTTCCGGTTCCTGTGTATTGCCAAAAAGACCAGCGTTGATTTGGATAGACTTCGGAAGGATGACCTGCGACCGAGCGCAGCCAGTATTCATAGCCCGTTAGTGAACTGAGATTGTTGTCTTTGTAAAAATCTACCGTCGTGTAAATCAGCGGTCGCTTACCATAGTGACGTGTCACAATTGATAGGAACTGCCGCATTTCGGAGCGAACCGTTGCGGGGGAAGGTTTGCGCTTACAGGTCTTGGATTGGTGATTCCATTCCATGTCGAGTACAGGCGGAAGCGCCTTCGGGTCTTTCGGTACATTGCGGATGAACCAACGCGCTTGTTCAGCACCCGTACGGCAGAAGAAATAGAAGTGATACGCGCCGCGAGGAACACCCGCACGACCTGCATCTGCCCAGTTTTCAGCAAATTTTGAATCGAGATGGTCTCCACCCTCAGTCGCTTTAATAAAGGCAAAGGATACGCCGCCTCGCTTTGCGGTGCGCCAGTCGATATCGCCCTGCCACTTCGCAACATCGATGCCGTGAACCGGATAGCGCCATGGGTATTTGCCGCCCCATTCAACGGGGTCTACGGGATCATTGTCACCGAATTTCGGGTTTTGAACGGCAAGTCCCAAATCCAGCACAGTGTGTGGTTGGGCTGTGCATGACACAAAAAACAGGGATACGAGCAATAATAGCAGGTTGCGCAAGACTTTAATCCTGATGTCGAGGGAGAAAATTAAACTCTGAATACAATCTTACTAAAATCCTTATAAAGTTTTAACGAATTGCCTTCCAGCAAAAATGTGATCGCTGACATATTGGTGATTGTCGCTTTGCCGTGGTGCTCAGCATGCATGCCCCACACATGGCGGAGCCAGATACAAAATCAAGATACCCAAACACTAATTGGCTTGTTCCGCCCTCTTAGTCGCACATCGCCATGCGAGCGGAATGTTTCTGCAAACATGTCACGATCTTCGCAGTCTTCTCTCAAGTGTTGCATAACACTGTCACTTACCACGCATTGGCAATCGAGGTTTCGGGTTTCGGCTTCCAAGCGGGAGGCAACATTCACAGTGTCGCCCACAACAGCAAATTCCAGTCTGCGTTCGGGACCAATATCTCCCAGGATCACCGCGCCGTAGTGGATGCCAATGGAAATACGGACGGCTTCTTTTCCCTGTTTCTTTCTCATTGCGTTGAATTCTTCATTTGCTTTGATGAGATCCGTTGCGCATCTCAAGGCGTTGGCCGCATCTTCCGTACTGGTCTCCGGTCTGCCGAAAGTCGCCATAACGCCATCGCCCATATATTTTTCGAGTGTGCCTGAATTTTCAAAAATCGTTTTCTCCACCAGAGCATGATAGTTGCGAAGGAGGTCCATCACATTTTCCGGCGTATTGCGTTCCGCATACTGCGTGAAGCCGACAATGTCGGTGAATAAAACTGCTACATCTTGGCTGCGGACCGCGCGAATATCACGGTTGGTGGATGCGATCGCATCAACGAGACTAGACGGGAAATATCTTGATAAATTTGCCCGCTCTTCGGCAATCATTGCTTGTCGCATCAGAAGCTGATTGGAGCGAAACCCTTTGACCGCTATTATTCCTGCAACCAGCAAGAATATAACGACTTCCTGCAAACGTTGCGTGAACCGTCCACTATTTGGATCAAGCATGAAGCCTAAAAAATCGTAGCCCTCATAAAGCTGATTTGAGCTTTCACTGAGCCGCGGCACTTCATGTCCAAATATAGCAACGAGCCCATAGCCAGCCAACCAAATTATGGCAACCCATGTTCCCATCGACCAGACGGTTCGCCATGAGTAGGCGAGGGCGGCGAGCGCCAGAATAACGAAGAAATACCCGAAATTATTGAACCTGTACAAAAGAGCGGTAGGAAGTTCTTCGCTCTGGAAGGGGCTTGGCACAATAAAGATAAGTGTCAGCAGAATGATATCCGCAAAAATGAGAAGCAGTTCAAACTTGGAATAGCCAACTTGGGCATAGCGATACTGCAACCACCCCAAAGCAATGAAGAAAAGAACGATGGCTTCGTAATATAGCACATCCCAATTGGGGTTCATGATTGGCAGCAACGCCATGATGACCAGCATAGCGATGGTTCTCGCTACAACGGCAAGCCTATGCCCTTCCATTTTATCTTCATGCAATGCCTGAGCGAGATGTGGATTTGAAGAAGCGAGTTCTAATTCTCTATCACGCATGCTGCGCATTCGACGAAACAATGCAACAGGGGAGTATTCCATCTGAACTTTCTAAGGTGTTGGCGCGTTTTTGCGTTGACCTTAGATATGTAGTGACACTCTAGCAAGTTGCGAGGGTAAAACACGCAAAATCAATGTTTGATTATCATGAGAAAATAAGGTGTTGAGATTTATGCTGCCCGTGACGCATCTGCAGGCACTGTATTCCCACTACCACTTATTACTTT
>CALLHT010000070.1 GCA_938009335.1 uncultured Rhizobiaceae group bacterium | reverse complement strand
TTAAACCTCCGCCAGCATTTGGCGAGAGATGATCATCCGCATGATCTCGTTGGTACCTTCGAGTATCTGATGAACGCGGAGGTCACGAACGATTTTCTCAATGCCATAATCTGAGAGATATCCGTATCCGCCATGAAGTTGCAGAGCGTCATTGGCAACGCGGAACGATAAATCGGTTACAAGGCGTTTTGCCATGGCGCAATGTTTGGTTGCATCTGGTGCTTTGTTGTCGAGTTTCCATGCTGCTTGACGCAAGAACACGCGTGCGGCTTGAAGATCGGTTTCCATATCCGCAACACGAAACTGAAGTGCCTGAAACTCAGCAATCGGTTTGCCGAATGCCTTGCGTTCTTTCATATAGCTAAGCGTTTTATCGAGCGCGAATTGGGCTGCCCCTAATGCAGATGCGGCGATGTTTAATCGCCCCCCATCAAGACCAGACATAGCGTATTTGAAGCCAGCGCCTTCCTCGCCAATCAATTGGTCAGCCGGGATTTTACAATCATCAAACAGAACTTGCGCAGTAGGTTGCGCACGCCAGCCCATCTTTCGCTCATTCGCGCCAAATGACAGACCTTCTGTCGGATTTTCGACCAGAACGGCAGAAACGCCCTTTGGCCCTTCGCCGCCCGTGCGCACCATGGCGAGATAAAGCTCGGATGTTTCTCCACCGGAGATGAAGGTTTTACCGCCATTGATTTTCCAGCCATTGCCATCCATCTCGGCTTTGGTTTTAAGTGCAGCGGCATCCGATCCGGAGCCAGGTTCTGTAAGGCAATAAGAACAGTATTTTTCCAGCGTGGTCATTTGCGGCAACCACTTCTGGCGCTGCTCTTCTGACCCATAGGTGTCGATCATCCACGCGGTCATGTTGTGAATTGATATGAACGACGCAATTGACGGGCAGGCATAGGCAAGCGCTTCGAAAATCAACGTGGAGTCAAAACGTTTGAGATTTGATCCACCCACATCTTCGCGCACATAAATGCCTGCCATGCCAAGTTCCCCAGCTGACCGGAGAACCTCTTTTGGGAATGAACCTTCTTCATCCCATTGAAGTGCATATGGGGCAATTGCTTCCTGCCCAAAGCCAAAGGCCATATCGTATATGGCGTTTTGTTCTTCTGTGAGCGCGAAATCCATTTGCCCCTCGCTTCTAGTTCATGGTTGGAATGGAGAACTCAGCACCTTCCTTGATGCCGGATGGCCAACGGGAGGTGATGGTTTTAGTTCTGGTGTAGAACTTGAATGCATCAGGGCCATGCTGGTTTAGATCGCCAAAGCCTGAACGCTTCCAACCACCGAATGTGTAGTAGGCCAAAGGCACAGGAATTGGTACGTTTACGCCAACCATGCCGATGTTGATGCGGTTTGCAAAGTCACGTGCGGTGTCGCCATCGCGCGTGTAGATTGCAACGCCATTGCCGTATTCGTGAGACATGGCAAGGTCGATGCCTTCTTCGTAATTTTGTGCACGCACGACTGAAAGCACAGGGCCAAAGATTTCTTCTTTGTAAATCGACATATCCTTAGTGACATTGTCGAAAAGACAGCCGCCGATGAAGTAACCGTTCTCGTAGCCCTGCATGGAGAAGTCACGGCCATCAACCACCAGGTTTGCGCCCTCTTTAACGCCTGCATCCACATAACCTTTAACGCGGTTATATGCGTCTTGGGTGACGAGTGGACCGAAGTCCGCATCATCGCCTGCTGTATAAGGTGCGATTTTCAGGTTTTCTACGCGCGGTGTAAGTTTTTCCATCAAACGGTCGGCGGTCTCTTCGCCCACTGGCACTGCAACAGAAACAGCCATACAACGCTCGCCTGCTGCACCGTAGCCTGCGCCGATCAGCGCGTCTGCGGCTTGGTCCATATCTGCATCCGGCATGATGATCATGTGGTTTTTCGCGCCGCCAAAACACTGAACGCGTTTGCCATTTGCACACCCGCGTGTGTAGACATATTCCGCGATCGGCGTAGAGCCCACAAAGCCAACGGCCATGATGTCTTCATGGTCGAGCAGGCAATCAACGGCTTCCTTGTCGCCATGCACTACCTGTAAAATGCCATCAGGAAGACCTGCTTCTTTCATCAATTCCGCAAGCATGTTTGGAACGGATGGATCGCGCTCGGATGGCTTCAGGATAAACGCATTGCCGCAAACAATCGCCGGGCAGAATTTCCACATCGGGATCATGGCCGGGAAGTTGAACGGTGTAATGCCTGCAACCACGCCCAAGGGCTGGCGTACTGAATGCATATCAATGCCAGGGCCGGCACCTTCAGTAAATTCACCTTTGAGTAGATGCGGTGCGCCGATGCAGAATTCCGCAACTTCAAGACCGCGTTGAATGTCGCCCTTTGCGTCCGGTATGGTTTTGCCATGCTCGCGGGATAGCGCTTCTGCAAGCTTGTCCATGTCACGCTGGAGAAGAGAAACAAACTTCATCATCACACGTGCTCTGTTTTGTGGGTTCACAGCTGCCCAAGCAGGTTGTGCCGCTTTTGCACTGGCGATTGCTGCGTTTAACTCGTCGCTATTTGCAAGAGGCACCTGTGCCTGAACCTCACCGGTTGCGGGGTTGAAAACATCCGCAGAACGGCCTGATTTTCCTTCGACATAGTTGCCGTCGATAAAGTGTGAAATCTGCTGCACAGAAACCTCCCAAAAAACTTTTTCTTTATTTATCTGTTTAATTTTGTATATCCAAGATGCGTTTTGGTCTGGTTGTTTTGCAAATTTGCACACTGGATATGGACAAAGTTGTGGGACACTACCCTAAGAGAGGTACGTTTTGAACTGGGATGATTACAGATTTTTTCTGGCAGTTGCGCGGACAGGAAAACTGAGTTCTGCCGGACAGCAATTGGGCGTTGATCATGCGACTGTGGGGCGTCGGGTAAAAGCGTTGGAAGAAGCGCTAAAGGTGCATCTATTCGACCGGAGCCCGCAAGGCTACTCCCTGACTGATGAGGGTCAAAAGCTTGTGACCATGGCGGAAGGTATGGAGACAAGCGCTGTTGCCGCACAAAGCGAGTTTTCCGGTGAAGCAGATAGTGTGTCGGGCGTGGTGCGGATCGGAGCGCCGGAGGGAATGGCGACCTCGATGTTGGCGGAAGTTGCGGTGCGACTGTGCGAGCAGCATCCAAAACTTGAACTTCAGATTGTAGCGATGCCGCGCACGTTTTCGTTGACCAAACGCGAAGCGGATATCGCAATCGCGGTTTCAGCACCCACGTCCGGACGTTTAAAATTCCGCAAGATCACCGATTATACGCTCCATATGTATGCCACGAAAGATTATCTTGAGAACAATCCGCCGATCAAGGAATTGGGCGACCTGCAACGGGTTCGGGGTATCGGTTATGTTTCTGATCTGATCTACGACAAAGAGCTCGATTACATTCCCCTAATCAGCCCTGATGCAAAACCATATCTTACTAGCACCAGTGTTCATGTTCAGCTGGAAGCGGCGTTGGCGAATGGAGGCCTGTGTGTATTGCACGACTTCATCGCCTGCAAATATCCGCAACTGGTTCGGGTGATGCCGGAGGAAGTCTCTTTCACGCGGACGTTCTGGTATATTGTTCATGAAGACTACGCGAAACTGCATCGTATCCGCGTCGTGTCTGATGCATTGATCGAGCATGTTCGCAAACGCGTAAACAAGCCAGAAGGATAGTGGCTCTGGTTTTCTGTGTGATATCGCTATAAGAGTGCCGTAACGGAATACATTCTTTGGGAAATTTCACTTATGACTCTGCTTATCCTCTTCGTGTTGTTAGCAATCGGCGTTTCGTTTCTTTGCTCTATTCTCGAAGCGGTTTTGCTTTCGATCACGCCGTCATTCGTGGAAGCAGCAGAAGAAGAGCAGCCTAAACTTGCTGAAAATCTGAGAGAGTTGCGAAAAGATATTGAGCGGCCCTTGTCAGCCATTCTTTCTCTGAACACCATTGCTCATACAGTCGGCGCAACCGGAGCAGGAGCTCAGGCGGGTGTTGTTTTTGATGATTTTGGTGTTGGCGTGTTTTCAGCTTTGCTCACACTTGGCATTCTCATTCTTTCAGAGATTATCCCAAAGACACTGGGTGCTACTTACTGGCGTACCTTGGCTCCGTTTACAGTACGAACCTTGCCTTGGCTGATTTTGATACAGCTTCCGCTTGTGTGGATGAGCCAGGCGATCACCAAATTTCTAAAGCCTGCAGACTCCGGTTCTGAAGTTTCCCGCGAGGAAATAACAGCTATGACAACGGCTGGTCATCGTTTAGGTGTTGTTAAAGCAGATGAAACACGCGTGGTAAGCAATCTTTTTCAGCTTCCTCATATTCCTGTTAGCGAAGTGATGACCCCCCGCACGGTAATTGAACACTTGCCTGGCAATGTTACGATCGCATCCGTTGTGAAAGAGCGCGAAACTTTCCCCTACTCAAGGATGCTTGTGACTGGCGAAACGGTTGATCAAGTTTCCGGGTTTGTTCTAACGCGCGACCTTTTGTTGGCTGCTTTGCGTAAAGAGGGGCGGAAAAAGGTCAGCAGTCTTGTGCGTGAAATTCCGCATGTTTCGGAAAGTCAGGATTTGGATTCTCTGCTTGATTTGTTGATTGAACGCGACGCGCATATTGCTCTTGTCGAGGATGGGTATGGCGGCACAGCCGGTCTGGTCACCATGGAAGATATATTTGAAACCCTTTTGGGCGATGAGATTGTTGATGAGCTCGATGAAGCCGTTGATCTTCGTCAAGTGGCTAAATCGCTTGCTAAAGACCGAAAGAAATCGCCAGAATGAAATTGAACTTGATTGAAGACAAGAAGTGCCCTCGTATCTAACCAGCGTTACTTTTCCTTCGGATGGAACGGCTCTAGGATCTCAACATCTACAGATTTGATGCGGGCGAAGCGCTCAGTCACATCGTTTGTCGCAGTCCAGCTGTGGCGGGTTTTGGCAACCAGCTCAGCGCCATTAGGCAGAATGCCCTCCCAATCGAAATCCATTTGAATCGAATAGGTACCGTCTTCATTTTCTTCAGCAGCGAAATCGCTAATCACATGCGTACTTGCAGAGACTTGTGACCCGGGTCCGGCAAGCCACTCTTTCAAGTCGTCATAAGTGGTGATTGCCCCGCTGGAGAAATTCAGAGTGAACTCATCGGACAGGATTTCCTGAAGCGGTTCCGGGTTTCTGGATGGGTCTTCGATGAGTGTCAGCCAGTAATGCACCAGACTGCGCATCCGATTGATGGCATATGCATCGACGAATGTTTCTGCTTCGCTTTCAGAGTTCTGCTCAATTTTGATGGCGCTGAACTTCGGTAAAACATCATCGCCCTGTGTAAGAGCCATCGTGTAGGTGAGCTCGGCCTGACGGATTTTGCCATCCGGGTTTAAGCCCTCATTGAGATAGGTGAGCTCAGACGAAATGCTGGTTGAGCCATCTGCATTGAAAGTTACTTTCGGGTCTTTTGGAAAATGGGCATTCTTCCAACTTGTCGGCAGTTGAGTAACTCTAGCCTTATACTCTTCGTGACCGTTCGCTTCGCCAAGGCCGGATTTCACATTCACGTCTTGCGTAAGGATGTCGAGCGCATTGTCGATACCGCCTTCTGAGCGCTCGTAATACTGATACCAGCGGTAAAATTGTGCAAAGGCTGCGTTGACCTTGTATCCGTTTTTAATTTCTTCTGGCGACATATCGGCCCATCCCAAAGTAGGCGTCGATGCAAGTATCGTGAGGGTTACCAAACCGCGAGTAATTGCTTTTTTTGAAATGCGTTTCATGACTTTTCCGTTATCGAAATTAGATGCTTGATCCGTATGTGTTTAACAATATGCCAGAATAATAGCGGAATGAAGAAGCCGGATTTTAATTCTTACGATCAACCGTAAATCTCGCTGCCCCAATGAGCACATCAGCTTTTTCACCAAACGGGGCCAAGGTTTTTATGGCTTCTTGTAGTAGTTCATCAGCGCGAGCTCGCGCCATTTCTAAACCATAAAGAGATACCAATGTGCCTTTGCCGCGATCTGCATCTTTTCCGGTTTGCTTTCCCATCGTTTCTGCATTTGAGGTTTCATCGAGAATATCATCGGCCAGTTGGAAGGCTTGTCCCACCAACGCGCCGAATTTGAGAAGGGTTGATCGCTCTTCATGTGATGCGCCACCCAGAACAGCACCTGCTTCACAGGCGCAACGTATGAGTGCGCCGGTTTTCATCGCTTGCAGAGTAAGAATTTCGTCTTCGCTGATCTGTGGTTTTTGTTCGGCTTCAAGGTCTAGCATTTGTCCGCCAACCATGCCGCCAAGACCGGCATTGCGAGCGTAGAGCTTCACCAGTTCAATGCGCGTTGCGGAGTCTTGATGGACTTCTTCACGCGCGAGCACATCAAAGGCCAGAGTGAGCAATGCATCGCCTGCTAAGATCGCCGTATCTTCTCCATAAGCGATATGTGTGGTTGGACGGCCTCTACGCAGATCATCATCATCCATCGCGGGTAGATCATCATGCACAAGCGAATAGCAATGAATGAGTTCAAGCGCACAGCCCGCCCATACACTTTGTGAGGGTTCAATACCGAACAAACGCGCGCACTCCATCACGAGAAACGGCCTCAACCGCTTTCCGCCATCGAGGGATGAATGCCGCATTGCTTGCATCAGTTTTTCCGGTCTCGCGGTTTCGTAATCCAGTCTCCCTTCATCCAACAGCGTGATGAGAATTTGTTCAACGCGATCGGCGTGAGACTTCAGGATTGATTTGAATTCAGTCATTGGGAACCTATGCACGTTTTCAGGATTTTCGTCGCACTTGCACGGATGATCGTCAAGCGGTGTTTCGTCTTAAGCAACAATCGGATAAAGAGTTCGAATGGCGAGCAAGACAAAGACCAAGACTAACGCTCAAAAGGCCGCTCTTGAAAAAGAAGCGGACGACCAAGAGCGTGCCAAATCAGAGCGAAAAAGGCGATCCTTGAAGTCTTTCGCTGTGCGATTTCTGGCGGCTTTTGGCTTGATCATTACGCTTGTCCCTTTGGCGCTTTTGTTCCTGTATAAAATCGAAAGCGTGAAGCCGATATCCACTTTGATGATCCAGGAAGCGTTGGTTGGGTCTGGAGCGAAACGCCAATGGGTAGAGCTGGATGACATGTCGCCACGGATTTATCAGTCGGTCTTGATGTCAGAAGATGGCCAGTTCTGTGCTCACAACGGGGTTGATTGGGGTGCGCTCAATGACGTGATTGATGATGCGCTCGATGGCGAACGCACGAGAGGAGCGAGCACGATCACCATGCAATTGGTGAAAAACCTGTTTTTGTGGCCGGATCGTTCGTTTATCCGCAAAGGTTTGGAAGTGCCTTATGCCATGATGGCCGAACTGGTGCTGGACAAGCGGCGGATCATGGAAATTTATCTCAACATTGTTGAGATGGATGTAGGTGTGTTTGGTGTGGGCGCAGCATCGCAACATTATTTTCAGATTCCCGCGGAGAAATTGGGTCCACGAAATTCAGCACGATTGGCTGTAACCTTGCCCAATCCCAAGGGTAGAAACCCTGCTAATCCGGGCAGAAAATTACGGGCTTTGGCGGGTATTATTCAGAAACGGGCGAGGGCATCCGGCGCCTATATAGGATGTCTTAAGACTGAGGGATAAAAATTTGCTCTACCCTATGGTCAAATGCAGGAAAAAACTGTATAGCAGCGGCCAGAAAGCGTTTCAGGGCTCTCGCGGAACATTCTTCTCGCTTAGCAGAGCCCTTTTTTAATTCGAATTCGGAGTATGCATCATGGCTGTACCAAAGAGTAAAATATCACGCATGAAACGCGGCCACCGCCGTTCTACTGATGCGTTGAAAGCGAAAGCTTACGTTGAAGATAAAGATTCTGGCGAATTGCGCCGCCCACACCACATTGACCTGAAATCAGGCATGTATCGTGGCCGTCAAATTCTGGAACCAAAAGACTCTATCTAACGGTTTTACAAATATAAATCTAAAGGGTCGGCTTTTGTCGGCCCTTTTTTTTGACAAATTTGTAAAGCTATCCTATTGACGTTACGTCATTGGGGAGAAGTCATGCTTACAAATGTGCCGCTGCTAATCGTGCCGTTCATCGTTTACAACATTCAGGTGTTTCTAAACGGGGGCATTGGTGTGTGGGAGAATGAAATCTTCTCCATCCCGCTAATTCATGGTGATGCTTGGGTCATGAAGATGGGCGACCTCATGGTCATGCTGGCGCTGGTACTTTTGTTTTTTGAGATTTTGAAAGCTACGCGAGTGGGCGCTTCTTCTGTGATTGACCATTTACTCTCAACCTTTGTGTTTATTGCGTATCTGGTTGAATTTCTGGTCGTTAAGAACGCTGCGCACTCGGTTTTCTTCATTCTGATGACGATTGCATTGGTCGATGTTCTAGCGGGCTTTACAGTGTCAATCCGCTCCGCAACGCGTGATGTGAATGTGGGGCACGGGGGATATCACGGCGAATACTAAATTCGCCGCGAGGTTCTTAATCGATATCCTTGGCTTAAGCGCCCGGATCAGCCACCAGGTTGACCGCTTCAATGCCAGCAATAGCGCTTGCTTCATCCGCATCTGACGTGTCGCCTGAAATGCCAACGGCTGCAAGAATGTTGCCCGACTTATCTTTGGCAATCACACCACCTGGAACAGCCACAATACCGCCTTCAATCACAGAGCTAAGACCATCAAGAAAATGAGGGCGGGTTTCAGCTTGCGTATTTAGCCAGCGAGACCCCATACCAACTGCGATTGCGCCCTTAGCCTTGCCGCGAGCGACTTCGAATCGGTTGTTTGAGCAACCGTCCTGCGCCTGAAATGCCTTTAGGTTTCCGCCATCATCCAACACGACAACAGCCAGTGGTTTGTAACCAGCTTGTTTTGCGTGGGCGAATGCTAGAGAAATAATGCGATTTGCGCGGTTAAGCGAAAGCTTTGCCATAGACTTGCTCCAATGAAATATCGTTATATGTGTGAGATGACAGTTCCCTGAGAATTGTCAATTAAAATTCAAGAGGTGTTTTTCGTGTATAGAGACTTTTCCCTGCCGGGTCGTTCGCCCGTAATCGCTAGCGAGTGCGCTGCCGCCACATCGCATCCCCTTGCTACCGCATCGGCTCTTAGCATTTTGCGCGAAGGTGGAAACGCTGTTGATGCGGCAATTGCTGCATGCGTCACGCAATGCGTTGTTGAACCCCACATGACCGGCATTGGTGGTGATTGTTTCGTAATTGTTGGAGAACCCAACGGAAAACTTCACGGCCTGAATGGGTCCGGTCGCTCTGCGGCAGGTGCCAAGCTCGATTGGTATCTGGAAAACGGAATCACGAAAATTGAGGAACCTTCGCCTCATGCTGTAACCGTACCGGGGTCTGTAAGCGCATGGGCAGAGCTTCATGCCAAATTTGGACGGTTGGATTTTGCGCGCCTGTTTGAAGATGCCATCCGTTATGCCGAAGACGGGTATCCGGTTGGTGAACGGGTTGCCTCTGATTGGGCAGAACAGATTGAGAAACTCAAAGGAAATCCGGTCGCTTCCAAAAAGCTTCTTGTTGATGGCGCTGCACCAAAAATGGGCGATCATTTTGCAAATCCTGCTTTGGGATCAACGCTTCGCCGGATCGCCGCTGAAGGAAAGTCGGCATTCTATGAAGGCGAAGTTGCGGCTGAAATTGCCAGTACTGTGCAAGGGCTGGGTGGTTTTCTGAATGAGGATGATCTTGGTGGTGTAACGTCAGACTGGGTCGATCTCATCTCGACCGATTATAAGGGCCATACGCTCAACGAAATTCCACCTAATGGACAAGGCTTGGCGGCAATCATGCTGGTTAAGCTGCTCGACAAGATTGGTGTTCCTTCAGACGCACATTCTTTAGAGCGTGCGCATCTGGAAATGGAATGTGCTCGCATCGCATATACCGCACGTGATGCATATATTGCTGATCCAGAGTATATGTCACATTCGGTTGAGCAGCTTTTGAGTGATAGCCATATTGCCGATTTGGCCAAACTGTTTGATCCGGAAAAACGTAATCCTGAAATCGCTTTGCCGGATCCGACAGGCTCGGACACTGTGTATCTCTCCGTGGTTGACCGAGATGGGATGGCGGTATCGTTCATCAATTCGCTATTTGGTGGATTTGGCTCTGGCATCATGACTGAGAAATCAGGCATTGTACTGCAGAACCGGGGTTGCGGTTTCAACCTCATTCCGGGTCATGGCAATGCGATTGGGCCTTCAAAGCGTCCGTTCCATACGATTATTCCGGCAATGGTTACCAAAAATGGGAAGGTCACCCATTCATTTGGTGTTATGGGCGGTCAATATCAGGCGATGGGGCAGGCACATGTGCTTTCAAACATGCTGGATTATGGCATGAACCCGCAAGTGGCGCTCGATGATCAACGTATCTTCTGGGATAATGACGGCAATTTGGACCTCGAAACGGTGATTTCGGCCGAAATAGAGGAAGGTCTTAAGGCAAAAGGGCATCCTGTGACGCGCGGTGCTGTTCATGGCGGCGGGCAAGTGATCCAGATTGATCATGAGCGCGGTTTCCTGATTGCCGGGTCCGACCCGCGTAAAGATGGCCACGCCGCAGGGTTTTGATCTTATCTTAACGCTTACATGCGACACCGTAGTCAAAGTTAACTGCGGTGCGTATGTGAATGAACCCTTCCAGTGATATTTTAGCGGCTTTGGGCCAGGCAAGTTATGTTTGGCATATTGCGGAAGACCGGCTGGACTGGAGCGATAATTTTAGCTCTTTGATTGGGTTTAGTGAAGATGTGGATTTGGGCTCAGCGCGCGGATTTGAAGGCCTTCTTTCTGCGCAAAGCCAGCAGACTCGTTTTAATCAATTGCAGGAAAGTATTGCCCAAAGCTCTGAAGGGGAGGGCGGTGCTTATCAATGTGTTTATGCGATCAGCGATAAAGTGATTGATGGCGACGAACCTGTCTGGATTGAAGATGTCGGGCGCTGGTATCCGGATGAGGACGGAAAGCCAAAATTTGCCCAAGGCATTGTTCGTATTGTGAGCGAGCGACGCAAGCGTGAAGAGACCCTTAAGCGCAAATCCGAGATTGACGAACTTACGGCTTTGCCAAATAGGGTTCACCTTGAAGAAATGATTGGTCGCCAAATCAAGGATGGTTTGTCGCTTGGAAAATCTTCGGCACTTCTGCTGATTTCACTTTCAGATTTTGACCAGATCAATTCTACCCTCGGTTTTTCTTCCGGCGATGAGGTTCTGGTTCAAGTCGCGGAAATTCTTGGCGGCGCAAAACGCGATGGTGACATTGCTGCGCGGTTTTCAGGCGCCAAGTTCGGGTTCATCCTTAGCAATTGTAGCGAAAAACAAGTTGAGTCCGCTGCCCGGCGAATGATTGGGATGCTAAACGGGCGCGTGCTTGCAACAACCAACGGTCCGGTTGCTCTTAAAGCATCGGCTGGTGCGTGTTTGCTACCAAAACATGCAATGAATGCGCATGAAGCGATCAGTAGCGTCACGCTTGCACTACAAAATGCGCAATCTCAGTTTGGTCCAAAAGTATCGGTTCACAATCCTGATCCGACCCTGATTGAAAAACGCGCAAGCGATGCCGAGCTTCTCAATCAATTTGCAAAAGCGATTGATGCCGGTGCGATGCATCTTGCGTTCCAGCCCGTTGTCGGTGCGCAAAGTCATCGCCCTGAATTTCATGAAGCCCTGCTTAGGATGACGCCGGAAAATGAAGAGGTAATCGAGGATGCAAGGTTTTTGGGCCTTGCCGAACGTCTTGGCTTAATGCGGTTGCTCGACCGAAAAGCGCTCGAGATGACGCTTGATGTGCTCGAAGAATGCCCGGATGCGATTCTTTCTGTAAATGTCACCCACGACAGCATCGCCGATGGTTCCTGGACCAGTCTGCTTCGGGATCGTCTGGTTGAAATTCCTGATATTGCGCCGCGCCTGATCGTGGAGCTCACAGAATCGCAACTCGTGTCCAACATGGATGAAACAATTTCAGCAGTGAAATCGATGCAGGAGTTTGGGTGCCGTGTTGCGATTGATGATTTTGGCGCCGGATATACCTCCTTCTCCCACATTCAAAACCTCAATGTCGACATCATCAAGATTGATGGTTCTTTCTGCCGGGATATGGCTGATGACCAAAAGACCCGTGCGTTTCTGGAAGCCATGCAATGGCTTTCGAGTCGCTCATCTGTTGAGACGGTTGTTGAATGGGTTGAGAATGCAGATCAGGCTGCGCAACTTAAAGAATGGGGCTACACCTATTTGCAAGGTAGCCTGTTCGGAATGCCGCTTGCTGTTCTGCCATGGGAACGTAAGCGTGAGCTTTCCAAGAAAACGCTACGCGCACGTTCAAAATAGGTTTGTCCTAGGCGAGTTTATCCCAAGTCAGGCAATGCAATCGCGGCATCGATGAGTTTGATTGCATCAGGTCCTGCCCATTGTGCCGGGCCGTTTAACACACCTAGGCCACAGCCGTTGCGATCGACCAGCAGAGTTGTCGGCATGCCAAGCGCGACGGCTTTCTTCTTCAGGTCGTGGAACGCGTTCATGGTGTTGTCATGCATGAAAGGCAGCGCCTTCAAACCGGTTTGTGCGTAGAACCCTTTTGGCTTTGACGCGTCCCCCAGATCAATGCTCACAGGCACGACCTGAAATGTGTCGCCGCCTTTTGTGGTTTGCAGGGTTTCGAAATAGGGCATTTCTTCGCGACAAGGCGGGCACCATGTGGCCCATAGGTTGAACAGGATGATCTTGCCGTTCCAATCGGCAAGCGTCTTCTGATTGCCTTCGCCATCAACGAAATTGATGGTGGTCATATCCAGTGGCTCATCCAAGGCCCGGAATGCAGCGATGTCACCTGTTGCCAGTGGATCAAGCGTTTTGCCGCGTTCAAGCGAGGCAGGGCAGTTCTGAAGGGCCGTATCTGCTCCGGTGTTCTGCGCAAGTTCTTCCGGCGTGTTGCCAGACGTACCCAAGATGCCGTATACGCCAACTCCAATAGCAAGAGCGATTGCCGCAAGACCTAGTCCTAGAAACAGTTTGTTGTTCATTGTCGGTTCCGTTCAAAAATTCATAGTGCCAAAGGGCTTGTAAATGACCAAAAGTAATTCCGGTAACGAGATGTGGGGCGGGCGATTTGCTTCCGGTCCTGATGCTATCATGGAAGAGATCAACGCTTCCATTGATTTTGACCGCAAGCTCTATGCCCAAGACATCTCCGGTTCGAAGGCTCACGCCTCCATGTTGGCTCAACAAGGTATTATTTCAAGCGAAGATGCAACGCAAATTGCCTCAGGTTTGGACACAATTCTGTCAGAGATTGAAGCAGGTGAGTTTAAGTTCTCTCGTGCACTAGAAGATATTCATATGAACATAGAGGCGCGTTTGCGCGAGTTGATCGGTGACGCTGCGGGGCGTCTTCATACCGCACGATCACGAAACGATCAGGTAGCGCTTGATTTTCGCATGTGGGTTCGCGCAACGCTCACTGGCATTTCGCTAAGTCTGGATGCGATCATTGCCGCATTGCTTCAAAAAGCGGAGCACCATGCGGACACGGTTATGCCCGGCTTTACGCATTTGCAGTCTGCCCAGCCTGTCACGTTCGGGCATCATTGTCTTGCCTATGTGGAAATGTTTGCGCGCGATAAGTCTCGCGTGGAAGATGCAATCGCACGGTCGGATGAATGCCCGTTGGGTGCCGCAGCTCTTGCTGGTACCGGGTTTCCGATTGATCGTGAGATGACTGCTAAGGCCCTTGGCTTTTCTGGTCCAACACGGAACTCACTTGATTCAGTATCAGATCGTGATTTCGCGCTTGATCTTCTGTCGTCTGCCTCGATTTGCGGCGGGCATTTGTCACGGCTTGCAGAAGAGATCGTGATTTGGTCAACGCCGCAATTTGGTTTCGTCACCCTGTCAGATAAATTCTCGACCGGCTCATCTATCATGCCTCAGAAGAAAAATCCGGATGCCGCCGAACTTGTTCGCGCTAAATCAGGACGGATCAACGGATCGTTGATTGGCTTGCTGACCGTCCTTAAAGGTCTGCCGCTTGCCTATTCAAAAGACATGCAGGAAGACAAAGAAGCTGTGTTTGATGCCGCTTCCGCATTGGAAGTTTCCCTGGCTGCGATGACTGGTATGATTTCAGATATGACCGTGAATACAGACGCCATGAAAGCTGCGGCGGGTTCTGGATTTTCTACTGCAACAGATCTTGCCGATTGGCTGGTACGTGAGGCGGGACTTCCATTCCGTGATGCGCATCATGTGACCGGACGTGCCGTTGCGCTTGCCGAGCAGGAAGGCAAGCAGTTGGACGAACTTTCCCTCGAACAGTTGCAGGGCATCCATGATGCAATTAATGCATCGGTTTATGATGTTTTGTCTGTGGAAGCGTCTGTTTCCAGCCGCACCAGTTTTGGTGGCACTGCGCCTGAAAATGTCCGCAAACAGGTTGCATATTGGAAAGAGCGAACAAACAAGGGTTGACCTTTGGACTTTACTGTCGAATATGACAGTCAGCTTTAAGTATGGGAAGAATTGATGGCTCAAGGGCTTACAGGAATTGCGACAAAGATTGCGTTGGTGCTAATGGTAGCGCTAGCAATTTCAGCTTGTGGGCGTCGCGGCAATCTTGAAGCTCCGCAGAGCACATCCACGGTTACAATCGATGAAAACGGTAATGAGGTCGAAACCATTGGGCCTCCGGAATCAGAAGATAAACCGTTTATCCTCGATCCCCTTCTTTAATTAAGAAGGCCATTCCCAATGAACCATTTTCATTACATCAATGGCGTATTGCATGCTGAAGACGTGCCGCTCCCGCTTATTGCCGAGAAAGTGGGCACCCCTTTTTATTGCTATTCGACCGCGACGCTGGAACGTCACTATAGTGTTTTTGCAGGCGCTTTCGATGATATCGAGACGAAAGTCTGTTTTGCGCTGAAGGCAAATTCCAATCAGGCCGTTTTAAGAACCTTGGCAAATCTAGGTTCCGGTGCGGATGTGGTTTCCATCGGAGAATTAAAGCGCGCATTGGCAGCAGGGATTTCTCCTGACAAGATCATGTTCTCCGGCGTTGGCAAAACCAAAGAAGAAATCTTGTTCTCCCTTGAAACGGGAATTTTCTGTTTCAACGTTGAATCTGTTCCTGAGCTGAAATTCTTGTCTCAATGTGCAGTTGAAGCCGGCAAAGTTGCGCCGGTATCGCTGCGTATTAATCCTGATGTTGAAGCAGGCGGGCATGAAAAAATTTCCGTTGGCAAGAAGACCGACAAATTTGGCATTGCCTGGGAGATGGCGGAAGAAGCGTATGCGCTTGCCGCTTCCCTGCCGGGTGTTCAAGTTACCGGCATTGATATGCATATCGGTAGCCAGATTGAGAAGCTTGATCCCTTTGATCAGGCGTTTTCGAAACTTGGCGGTTTGATTGAGAAGCTTCGCGCGCAGGGGCATTCGATCGATCATGTGGATGTCGGTGGCGGACTTGGGATTCCTTACAAGAATGACAATAACCCGCCGCCAGAACCGGAAGCCTATGCCAAAGTTGTTAAATCTCACGTCAAGCAATTGGGCTGTGAGGTTGTGTTTGAGCCAGGCCGTATGATCGCGGGCAATGCCGGTATTTTGGTTGGCTCTGTTATTTATGTCAAAGATGCAGGCGATAAGCGTTTTTATATTGCAGATACCGCAATGAATGATCTCATTCGTCCCACGCTCTATGATGCCTGGCACGAAGTGTTTCCGGTCAATGAACCTGCCCCGGGCGCAGAAAAGCGCATTGCGGATGTGGTTGGTCCGGTGTGCGAAAGTGGCGATTTTATTGCTAAAGAGCGCGATTTACCGTTGATGGTATCGGGCGATCTGTTCGCGATCGGTTCAGCAGGTGCTTATGGCGCGGTGCAAGCAGGCACGTATAATACACGTCCTCTAGTGCCTGAAGTCATGGTCAAAGGGGACCAGTTCCATGTGGTGCGTCCGCGCGTTGACGTAGAAGCTATCATTGCAATGGATAGCGAACCCGACTGGCTTTCATAATCACGCTGTTTTCCATGCGTTATCCTTATAACTCACATGTGACATGTTAGGCCTCGAAATGGTCGGGTTTTGTGCTAGTTTATGTGTGAGTGTAAAACAACACCGCGATAAAACGAGAAAGATCCGACGCCGGAATGAAGCTTCATCTAAGAACAAGCGCACTTTTTGTATTGGCCTGGGAACGCCTGTGGCCTCTGCTGGTGCCGCTTTTTCTGGTTGCAGCAACCTTCCTCGTATTTTCCTGGTTAGGCGGATGGCGCTTTGTAAGTGCTGAACTGGGTGGTGCCGTATATTGGATTGCCCGTCTTACTTTTGCGGCGGTGGCTTTTGCCAGTCTTTGGCCGTTACGCAATTTCATCATGCCGTCAGAAGATGAGATTACGCGGCATGTGGAGAAACGCTCACAGCTTGATAATCGTCCGATAACTGCACAAACCGATGCCATGGCAACGGGTGAAGAAGACGCGTTTGCCCAAGCGCTTTGGCGTGAGCATCAAACCCGTATGTCTGAAAAACTTAAAGATATGACCGCAGGGACGCCTGCTCCGAACGGAAACCGGTTTGATCCGTTTGCGCTCCGAGCGATGGTTCCCCTAGTAGCGTTTCTTGCTTTCTTTTTCTCCTATTCGTCCAATGGCGGTCGTTTGGCAGATGCATTTGGTATTCCTGAACTTCAGGCCGAAGTTCCGGTCCGAATGGATGCCTGGCTTGCGCCACCAAGCTATACGCGCAAACCACCGGTATTCTTATCGTCTCAAAAAGAAGGCTCATCTGAGACTATTCTGAC
>CALLHT010000069.1 GCA_938009335.1 uncultured Rhizobiaceae group bacterium | reverse complement strand
ATTGGTGGAGGCAGGCGTGCTGTGTACCTGAAAGTAAGAAGCTTAAACCGCTTCTTTCATGCTCTCTTCGAGATAGATCTCGCGCAGTTTTGAAACCACATTACCGGGCTTTCCGGTGCCGATGGTATTGCCGTTGATTTCTACAACCGGGCAAACAAAAGCAGATGCTGACGTAAAGAAGGCTTCTGATGCGTCAGCAGCTTCTTCTTTCGTGTATGGGCGTTCTTCAACTTCCATTTGAAGAAGCTCCGCACAACGCAGAACCGCCTTACGGGTGATGCCGTGAAGGATTGAGTTTGACAGGTGACGGGTGACAAGCTTGCCGTCTTTCGTGACAATCCATGTGTTGTTTGACGTGCCTTCGTTGATGAAACCGTCTTCTTCCATCCACGCATCATCCACGCCTTCCGCTTTTGCCATCATCTTTGCCATGGAAGGATAAAGCAATTGCGTGGTCTTGATGTCACGGCGGCCCCAACGTTGATCTGGAACCGTGATCACACGCGCGCCTGTTTCATACATCGGATTTGCGAGCGGGTCTTTTGCCTGAGTAAACAGAACGAGAGACGTTGGCGTACCTTTGGCAGGATAAGCAAAGTCACGATCCGCTACGCCGCGGGAGACCTGCAGGTAGATCATGCCGTTTTCGAGGCTGTTTTCTTCAACCAGCTTTTTGTGAATATCGAGCAATTGCTCCATCCATTCCGGCTTATCCATGCCTAGCTCGTTGAGCGAACGCTCGAGGCGGACCATGTGGCCCTCAAAGGCAATAAGTTTTCCTTCAAGCACGGTTGTCACTTCATAGACGGCATCTGCCATCAGGAAACCGCGGTCAAAGATTGAAACTTTTGCTTCTTCTTCTGGAAGAAACTCGCCATTTACAAAAACAGTTCTGGACATGTCAGATTATCCCCATAATGCACTAACGGGTGGAAAAACAGTTGAGCCTTCATATCGAAGACCGTGCTCCCTGTCTTCTGCCAGAAGCAGTGGACCATCCAAATCTACAAAACTGGCACCCTGTGCAACAAGGGTTGCCGGCGCCATGCCGAGCGATGATCCGACCATGCAGCCAACGAAAATTGTGAAACCCAATTCTTCTCCCAGCGTTTTCATCTTAAGCGCTTCGGTCAAGCCGCCGGTTTTGTCCAGCTTAATATTGATTACGTCATATTTGGAACGCAGGTCTTTAAGCCCATCACTCGTGTGACTGGATTCATCGGCACAAACCGGCATCGTAAACGTATTGCCAATCAAACCGCTATCGTCTGCTTCTGGTAAAGGTTGTTCAACCAGTGCAATATCAAGCCTTTCCAAATGCGGTTGCAGCGCGGAAAGATCCTCAAGCGACCAGCCTTCATTAGCATCTACCATGATTGTGGAATCAGGCGCGCCTTCGCGAACCGCCTCAAGGCGAGGAATATCGTTTGGCGTGCCAAGCTTGAGCTTTAACAACGGACGAAACGCGTTTTCCTTTGCGCTTTCGCGCATCTTCTCAGGCTCTTCCAGCGATAGCGTATAGGCGGTTGTAAGTTCTTTGGGTTCTTCAAGTCCGGCGAGTTTCCAGACTGGGGTGCCGGTTTGTTTTGCCTCCAGATCCCAGAACGCGCAATCAACGGCATTACGAGCTGCACCAGCGGGCATAATTTCTTGAAGGCTTTCGCGGGTTACATCAGCGGGAAGCGCATCGATCTGCGCGATGACGCTCTCGACACTTTCGCCATAACGGGCATAAGGAACGCATTCGCCTTGGCCAGTATGCGTGCCGTCAGATATTTCTACCCGAACCACATGGGCGTGGGTTTTCGTGCCGCGTGAAATTGTGAATGCATTTGCGAGCGCGAAACTCTCGCTATAGCTTTTGATTATATTCCCCAACGCCATCATTCTCCCGCAATATGGCGTCAACCGCCTCAAACATTTCTACCTTGCGGGCGTCAGACACGGGGCTTTCAACCACCACGACGAGTTTAGGCTCATTCGATGAGGCTCTCACAAGCCCCCAGGTTCCATCCTCAGCGACGACGCGCACGCCATTGACGGTTACAAGATCGCGGATCGATTGACCAGCAACTTTCTCGCCTTTGGACTTCATATCCTCAAAGCGTTTTACCACTGTGTCGACCACATCATATTTGGTCTCGTCTGAGCAATAAGGCGACATGGAAGGCGAACCATAGGTGACAGGCAATTCACGACGAAGATCGGCCATGGTTTTGTCTGGGTTGCGTTCAAGCATGTCACAAACGGCCAATGCGGTTACAACGCCATCATCATAACCCTTGCCAATCGGCGAATTAAAGAAAAAGTGTCCTGACTTCTCAAACCCTGCAATTGCGCCAATTTCATTGACACGGCGCTTGATGTAAGAGTGCCCGGTTTTCCAATAATCAGTTTCTGCACCTTGAGATTGCAATACGGGATCTGTGAGAAAGAGACCGGTCGACTTTACATCGGCAACAAATTTTGACCCGGGATGAACGGCGGAGATATCCCGCGCCAGCATGACGCCAACTTTATCAGCAAAAATTTCTTCGCCTTCGTTGTCCACTACGCCACATCGGTCGCCATCGCCGTCAAAGCCTAAAGCAACATCGGCGCCAGCTTCCAAAAGACGATCTCGCATCTTGTGGAGCATGCCCATGTCTTCCGGATTTGGATTATAGTTCGGGAAAGAGTGATCAAGTTCCGTATCCATATGGATCACTTCAACGCCGCATTTCTCTAGAATTTCCGGCGCAAATGCGCCTGCCGTTCCATTGCCGCAAGCAGCAATTGCTCGGATTTTGCGAGTGTAAGGTTTGTCTTTCACATGCGCTGCAATGTAGCGCTCAGCAAAACCTTCAATGAATTCGTAAGACCCGCCGCCCTTAAGCTTCCATTCTCCGCCAAGAACGATGTCTCGAAGTCTGCCCATTTCATCCGGGCCAAATGTAAGAGGGCGTTCGCAACCCATTTTGACGCCGGTCCAACCGTTATCATTGTGGGATGCGGTTACCATCGCAACGGATGGAACATCGAGTTCGAATTGCGCAAAATAGGAAACGGGGGAAAGGGCCAAGCCAATGTCTTTCACACATGCACCTGCAGCAAGCAGGCCCGATACAAGCGAGTGCTTGATTGACATAGAATAGCTTCGATAGTCATGACCCACAACAATGTCCGGGCCGGCACCGAGTTCTTGAATGAGTGTTCCAAGCCCCATGCCGAGCGCCTGTATTCCCATCAGGTTTAGTTCTGGCTCTTTGTCAGACTCAGGATGACCAAACCACCACCGAGCATCATATTCCCGAAATCCGGTTGGCTTTACCAGCGGAGTGTTCTCGAACGCATGCGTGTTGGGTTTTACAGACGGGGCAGTTTTTGGAAACATTCCGATTATCCTATTCCTGAAGCAATAGTTGCCAGCCCCGCATGGGAATAGCGGACTTTGTGCATCAAATACAAGAGAAGTTTAAAGAACTGACGATTTACTGCGTCAGAACGAGTTCGCCATTGCTGATCTTGAAAGACTTCATTTCGTTCAAAAAGCTCATGCCTAGAAGGGTGCCATCGAGCGATCTGTCAGGCAGGATCGCAGCTCTGACGTTATTTGCAGACACCCGACCGATCTGAATTCGGTCAATCGTGGCAGAGGCGGCTTTCACCTTGCCGTTCGCGGTACTGACTTCATACTTGAAATCGGATGGAGACAAGCGAATGCCAAGGCGCCTTGCCGTTGAACGGTTGATTGCAACGGTTGTCGCGCCCGTATCGACGAGAACGTCCACTTTGCGCCCATTCATCCTCGCAGTCACGTTGAAATGACCCCGTGAATCAGCCTTGATTTTGGTCTTGCGGCCCGCATACGTCACTTTGACAGTGTCTCGAGATTGAGAAACGGTTTTCGTTACAGGTTGCGGCTTCACCTGAACTTGCTGCTCTACGGCAGCATTTTCGACATCATTGTTAAGTTCTTGCTTGAGAACATACGTGTTTGCCATGAATGCGACCGATAAGCCCACACCCAGAATTCCCACCGCATACTGCCACATCGCATTCTCTCTTTGTTGTTATCTTGATAGTCATTTTGTTTAAACCATAGTTTGCAAGCCCTAAGATCGAACTAATGGGTATTGATCTCACACGGAAGTCGGCGAAAAATTGGGTTATGGTTAGCAAATCGTTAACGGGTCTTTGTGGGGTACCAAATTCCTGTTATGGGTTTTAATAACGAATCTTATTGATTGCGGGGCGCATCCTATGTGGCGAAGAACTAGGATATTTGGGTTTTTATTGATTGGACTTTTGGCAATGCCGGCATCCGCGCTTGCGGAATGGCGCAGTGACATTGGCGTATTTCGCATTGGGGTAGTGACGGGCGACCAAAGTGCGGCGTTTACCCGTCGGGCCGAACCGTTTCGAAAAGCATTGCAGGAAGCTCTGCGGATGGATGTTGAGTTCTTCACAGCAAAGCGTCCTGAAAGTCTTATTGATGCGTTATCTTCAGACCGGATCGAATATGCCATTCTGTCCGCCACAGGTTATGCGCTCGCCTGGTCAGTGTGCGAATGTATTGAACCAGTGGCATCTCCGCGCTCTGCTGATGGCACTGACGGATACAATCTGGTTTTGCTAACACAACCCGGCGGTCCCAAAAACTTAAAAGCAATGTCAGGTAGGACAATCGGCTTGCTTTCCTCTGAAAAAGCATTGGAAGTTGGAGTTTTAAAGCTCGCACTTAAGAAAGCCGGGCTTTCAGAGGGCGATGTGCAATTGCTCGATAACGCATCGGGAGAAGAGACCATCACATCCTTTTTGGATAAAAAATATGATGCTCTTTTGGGCTGGAGTTCTCTAACCGGAAATCCGTCTGTCGGGTATTCACGCGGAACGCTTCAGATCATCGCCAGAAAAACGGATGATCTAGCGACAAAATTTCCAATTATCTGGAAGTCTGACCAATTGGCGCATCGGGTTCATCTCGTTCGAAAGAAACTGCCCGGGGAAGCAAAGAATATTGTTCGTGGACTTCTTTCGTCCATGTTTGATCGACAGCCCATAGCGTATGATTCAATTGAGCCGACCTATGGGGGAGGGTTTTCGACCTCAAGGCATTCACGCTACCAGCCATTTATTGATGTCATAAAGTCATTTCATCAGGAAAACGCGCCCGCGGCTGAACTTGTTCCCAGTACCGAACAATCAATCGAGTCTTCTTCAGATGCTTCAGAAAAAGAAAACCCGCCTCAGAATTAACTGAAGCGGGTTTTGTATTCTCAAGCCTGAAAATCTTAGTCTAAGGCCTAGCTACACTGGCTGCAGTCGAAGGCGTCAGTTCTTCTCGGTCTCAGGAACATTTGTTCTGACAATTCGATTGTCGCTGCATCCAGAGAGATTTGACCATTGTCGTAGTTGATAAATCCGACGGCAGGGGCATGATTGGTT
Organism: uncultured Rhizobiaceae group bacterium; assembly: GCA_938009335.1. Taxonomy (GTDB): domain Bacteria; phylum Pseudomonadota; class Alphaproteobacteria; order Rhizobiales; family Rhizobiaceae; genus JAALLB01. Next base: position 14,814 of record CALLHT010000069.1, on the reverse strand, counting down.
ACTACCTGCGCAGATACAATAAAACTTCCATTGGTTTTAATATTATCAGGGATTGGGAACGGTTGACCTGCAGCTGGTGCGGAACTGCCACCAGTTGTGAAGCGCCAACGAACAACCGAATTACCATCAACAACATCCACGCCAACAATAGCTACGGAGACTTGATCCTCATATGGGAACATGATGCGGTTTGCGATCGTGACAAATTCCTGCATCTCTGCCGGTGAAAGATCATTGTTTAGGGGTGCGGCCCTTGTAATCAAATCAGCGATTGAACTGGAGATTCGCGAAACCTTTCTATCGACCGCAATGGCAAGTGAGATTTCAATCGTTCCGAGAAACAGTAGAATTAGAACCGGAGCGATAATTGCAAATTCGAGTGCTGCGACACCAGATTCATCATCACGCATAAGCTTCAGCTTGACCATCAGCCGGCGCATCGGATTATTTTCTTTCAAATGTATTTTTGGCATTTGGCTATCCTGAATTTTGAAAATTGCCCTAGTAGGGTTCTGTGACCATGACGGACGTCACGCGTAGCAAAGCGAAGTTTCCACTTGGAGTGTGCAATAACGGCGCAGCAAAGTTTGTGTAGATTGGCCACTTGTAACTGGCAGAAACCTGCATGATAAGATTGGGCCCAGGAGTTTGAAATGTGTTGCCGGGTAAATCTCCAGTATTTGGATCTGGTTCCGGCGGATTACCCAAACCGCCGAAAGTTGCGGCGACCTGTACATCTGTGGCAACACTGTTGCACTCAATCATTACGGTAATTCGACGGCAAAGTTCTTGTCTGAACTGTGCGTTGGTTGAATTTGGACCCAATTGACCAGTACGCAGTAGCCGCGCGGTGTCATCTACCGCAGTCTCCAGATACTGTCCTGCGAAAAACATGATGGATGTTTCGAGGATCGCAAAAACTAGCAAAAAGAAGGGAAATGCGATGAGTGCGAACTCGACTGCAGTCGCCCCATCTTCTTCTGTTTCGAAGCGCTTTATGGTTCGAGGAAACCATTTTGCGAATTTCTTCATGATCGGATTGTCTGTTCTAATTCTCATTGTCTACCATCCAAACGGCTATTCATGAAATTACTCTATCAAAGGTTTATTTCCGAACTGTTGACAGATAGTTAGAAAGCAGGGGGGTCGTATTTAGCTAAAATTAACCAAAAAAGCAGGCCCTGGAGCCTGCTTGAACAAAACATTGAACACTGAATATTGTTCTAGTTGCTGTTTGATTGCGAAAGCTGATTGCGTGCTTGGATTTGACCAGAAGCAAAATTGAACGCCGCATTGTCGTCACCGATAGTAAGCGTAGGCTCGCATACCGGAGAGCAAGCGAGAGTAGCTCTACTATCGCGACGGTAAATCCGGACAGTATTTGTTTCGCTGGCTTTTACCACCACTGGCTGGTCAATAATAGCATCGCCATTGCCATCAAGGACAATCAAGTTTGTTACACCGAAAGAGCGCCCGGTAAGAATTAGGGTCTGATCGTCTTGGATGGTCGCGTCAACGATAGCCGGGTTACCGATGATGATGGTACCCGCCGGTCTTGAAACCCTAAATACTTTAGCCTGGTCAACTGTGACCAGAACAGACCGTGAGTTTACGTCGCTTACACTTTCAGCGAACGATGCTGACGAAAATCCTGTTGCCAATGCTGCTGCGAGCGCAAGGCCAATTAGTTTATGTTTCATAACAAACTCCGAACAATGTGCCTGCATCATGGGTTAGTTTGGTCAATAAACCCTTAATTTGCGTGAAGTTTGTTTGGTTGTTTGGGATTATAGAAATGATACAAAACTCAAGCGAAATTCTCCTGTTCAGTCAAGTCTGCAAAACGGGCAAATCTCAGGCGGTATATATACATTATAATAGGGGATATTTTTCCGATCCAAAAATGATCTTTTAAAACTAAGATTATAAGGATCTCACTTACCCTTTTTTAGGCATGCTCAAGATAGTTCAAAATTAATTTTGAGGTAACCATGTCAGTTAAGAGGATTTCAATTCCTGCTGCGTATATTCGCTTCAGATCAGAACAACTGGTCAAACAAAACAGTAAAAACTTTAGAGTTTAAGGAGCACGAAAATGAAACTAGTAGCACGCTTTATGAAAGACGAATCAGGCGCAACAGCAATCGAATACGGTCTGATTGCAGCACTTATCTCAGTTGCTATCATCGGTGGTGTAACAACACTTGGTGGTAACTTGAATACTACATTCTCTGGTCTTGGCGGCACTGTAGCTGGCTAATTCCTAAGAAAAGACTTCGGTCTTCGGCCGCCGGTTCTACCGGCGGCTTTTTTTTGCAATTTTGTCTCTGTTAACTCCTCAGTTAACCTTTCTCTTTATATTTTCGCAAAACAGCCAGTTTGGACGCGAACATGTTAGAGTATTTTCTCCTATTTTTTTTCCCGTTTCTGATGATCTATTCGGCTGCGTCCGATTTGTTCTCAATGACCATTCCCAACCAGGTATCTTTGCTTTTGATTGGCGGCTTCATTGTTGTAGCGTTCATGTTTGGATTAGGGTTTAGTACTGTTCTCTGGCATTTTTTGGCATTTGCAACTGTTCTTGTCGGCGGTTTTGCTCTGTTTGCTGTAGGCCAGATGGGAGCGGGCGACGTAAAACTGGCTGCTAGCACTGCATTGTGGTTTGGCTGGTCATTCCATCTTGTGGAATATATGTTGATGTTCTCAATCATCGGGGCTGGTGTAACGCTTGCTTTTATCTTTGCCAGAGCACGTTTTGTGCCGCAGTTTGCCGGGCAGGTTGAATGGTTCGTGCGCCTTTACAATAGCAACAAATATCCATACGGCCTCGCATTGGGCGCAGCGGGATTAATTGTTTACCCGTCGACTTTTTGGATGCAGGCCATAGTATCCTAATAGTATGCAGACTGATTCAACAAAGGCCGGCTTGACGCCGGCCTTTGTGTTTTTGACTTCATTAAAGTCAATTAACTAAAAAATTCAGGAATTCATTAACCATAAGTACACCTTTAATGGGCCATTATGAGCGAACGGGGCAATCCGCCCAAACGTTTTTAAGGCTCAAGAGGTTTAGTAAAATGAAAGTAGCGCAGTTAGCAGCTCTTGGTGTTGCCGTAATAGCAGGGGGAGGAGCCTATGTTGTTGCAAACAATCTCTCAGCCCAACCCGAACAGGTCCAACAGGTCCAACAAGATCAAGGGCCACGGATCGAACTAGATGAAGTTCTGGTTGCTGCGAGCAACATTTCACTTGGCACCTCTTTGAAAGAAGGCATGCTTGAATGGAAGGCATGGCCAAAAGAAGGTATCGCTGAAGGATATATCACGAAAAGCAGCTTTCCTGATGGATTGGGACTAGACCAAGATCCAGCGATCGCCCGCGGTTCATTTTTCGCTGGAGAGCCAATTCGCGAAACCAAATTGGTTCGTTCTGATAAGGGTTACATGTCCGCCATTCTTCCTGCTGGGCAACAAGCGATTGCAACGTCAATTTCGACGGCAACCAGTGCAGGCGGCTTCATTCTTCCTAATGATCGTGTAGATGTCATCATGACGCGTCGAGTGGGTCAGAATGATGATGTTTTCACAACGGAAACGATTTTGGAGAATGTCCGCGTTCTAGCGATTGACCAGACAATTGAAGAAAAAGAAGACGGCGAGCCAGTTGTGGTTGGCGAGACCGCAACCCTTCAACTTTCGCCTGATCAGGCGAAGATTCTGACTGTTGCCCAACAAATGGCAGATCGGCTTTCACTGGCGCTTCGTTCGCTTGAAGACAGCGGCAATGAAGTTACCACAGGTGCCAATCATCTGTTGAACGGTAGCGGCGACAACGGTCGAATTAAAATTATCAAATATGGAAGCACCCAAGAAGTGATCACTGGCTCTGCCCAGACGAACAACTGAGTATTGGCGCTGAAAGAGGAACATGAACATGTTAAAGTTGAGTAAGTCTTTCCTGAAAGCTGCGTCTTTGGTAGCTCTGATGGCTGCAGCCCCGATGGCAGTGAGTCCAATTTCAGAGGCTAATGCCAATAGCCTTCTAAAAATTTCGTCTTCCGCAATTGGCAAGTCTCAGACTGTTAAAGTCGGGCTTAACAAGTCAATGGTAATTGATCTGCCTGGCGATGCTCATGATATTCTGGTCGCAAACCCGGAAGTTGCCGATGCTATTACCCGGACTTCCAGGCGGATCTATATCTTCGCGAAGCAAGTGGGTTCCACAAATATTTTCATCTTTGATTCAAAAGGCCAGCAATTGCTGAGCATTGATTTGAACATTGAGCGAGATATTGCAGGTCTTGAAGAAAATCTTAAAAAGTATATTCCAGGATCAGACATGAAGGTTGAAGTTGTGAATGACAACATCATCCTTACAGGTTCTGTTCCAACACCCCAAGCCTCGGCTCGTGCAGTACAATTAGCAAGAGCGTTCGTCACCGGAGGTGAGGCGACAACCAACCAGTTCAATTCCAGTTTTGGCGGCTCTGCAGCAAACGGTGGAACGGTAATTATTGATCAAGAAGACCGTCGTGAAAGCCAGATCGTAAACCTTCTTCGCATTGAAGGCGAAGATCAGGTTCACCTGAAAGTAACAATCGCAGAAATCCAGAGAACAGTTGTTAAGCAGCTTGGTATTGATCTAACCGCCGCAGGCCTTACCGCAGGCAATATTGCATTGGGTGCATTTGGTGATAACGCATTTGGCTTAGGGCAGCTTGGTTCAAATAGTGCCATTGCTGGGCAATATCGTGGAAGTGGTGGGGAAACCATTGAAGGTATTTTGCGTGCCTTGGACCAGTCTGGTGTCTTGCGCACCTTGGCGGAGCCATCTTTGACGGCGATTTCTGGCGAAACAGCATCGTTTTCTGTAGGTGGAGAATACAGTCTTGTTCGTGAAGCCGAGCTAGGTGGCGAACCGGCACCGCAAGCGCCAAATGACGCGGGTGACGTGTTAACATTGGCGCAGCCATTGGGTTCTGTATCGCGAACATTCGACGTTGTCGAATACGGGGTTTCTCTGTCATTTACTCCGGTGGTTTTGGGTCCGGGACGCATAAGTCTGCGGATAAGAACTGAAGTGTCGGAGCCGACAACAGAGGGTTCAACGATTATTGGTCGCGCGGGTCCTGCGGGCCCGGTAGCAATCCCTGGTATTAGAAGGCGGCAGGCAGAAACCACGGTTGAACTGCCATCTGGTGGCTCGATGGTTCTCGCTGGCCTTCTTAAAGATGATGTGCGGCAAACTTCTGCGGGTTTCCCCGGTTTGAAGAACGTTCCTGTACTGGGATCACTGTTCCGCAGCAGACAGTTCCAACGGTATGAAACCGAGCTCGTCATTATAGCGACGCCTTATTTGGTGCGCCCTGTTGCCCGACAGCAACTTGCACGTCCAGATGACAATTTTCAAGCAAGTGCTGATGGAGCAGCAAACTTCCTTGGTCGGATCAATCGTGTTTACGGAAAAGTAGAGGGTGAGCTCCCAGAGGGACGCTACCACGGAAAAGTTGGGTTTATTTTCAAATGATAAACCCGATCAATGGAGCAAAGACTATGTCTCGAGTAACAAAAATCATGAAATCTACGCTTTCTAATAAAGTGCCAGTGATTTTGACTGCCCTAATCGTATCCGGGTGTGCATCCTACAGTAAAGATCACTTCACGGTCGGATCTGTGCCCTCTGACTATCGCACTAAACATCCGATTGTCGTTGCGCAGAATGAAGATCATGCCGACATGATCGTGACACGCGATATGAAAGGTATGTCTCTTCGTCAGCGCAATGTAGCGCTAGCATTAATCGGCCGATATAAGCGCTCAGGTGCGAAGACGCTGAAAGTCCTTCTGCCTGCAGGCTCTCACAACGAAGCTGCCGCTCGCCGTGTCGGAACCGATCTTGTTAGGCTTATGAAGGAAGAGCGCATTCCCGCGAACCACATTAGTGTTTCCCGTTATCATGCATCTAATCATGGAGATTCCGCAACAGTCCGATTGTCGTTTGTAACCGTTGACGCCAAAGTTCACAGCAAATGCGGCGAATGGCGCGAGGATCTGGGAAATACTTCCGAAAATCAGAACTACGGGAATTTTGGATGTGCAACCCAAAATAATTTGGCAGAAATGATCGCCAATCCTGAGGATCTTGTTTCACCACGTGGCGAATCTGAAATCGATGCAGAACGTCGCGATAGCGTAATTACAGACTGGCGAGCAAATGGAACGCCAGATCTTCCAAGCCTGCTGTAGGGCAGAGTTTCAGTTTTAAAGGATTTAGAGGTAAAAATGTCAGTAACCAATCCTGAAAATGAAATGTCGATGTATGATGTGCATTCTGATGTAGATCTAGGCGACATGTCGGATGTTAGACCGATTCCGCGGATCACAATTCAATGTTTCTGTGAAACAGAAGCAGTGCGCCAAACACTGGAAACAGCAGCAAGTGATCGCAGAATGTCGCGAGCACATATCTCGGTCAATATGGGTGGAATTCTTGGAGCGGTGAATTTTTATGGCACATCGCCAACTCCGAATTTGATCATCGTTGAAACCCGCCACGCCGATGAATCACTCATGGCAGAGCTAGGTCAACTGGCTGACGTTTGTGATGCAGATACGAAAGTAATTGTAGTTGGTCATTTCAACGATATTCTGTTGTACCGCGAACTTATTTCAAACGGCATTTCGGAATACCTGGTTGCTCCTGTCACGATGGCAGACATCATGTCTTCGATTTCAGGTATTTTCTCTTCAGAGCAAAATGGCAAGCTTGGTCGAATGATGGTGTTTATGGGTGCGAAGGGTGGCGCAGGTTCCTCGACGATCTGTCACAACATCGCCTGGTCGATTTCTTCAACCTATCGCAATGAAGTCGTCCTGACAGATCTGGATTTGGCTTTTGGTACGGCCAACATGAATCTGGATCAAGATCCAACACAGGGCGTTGCTGACGCTGTATTCTCGCCGGAGCGTGTGGACGATATTCTTTTGGATAGGCTTTTAGCAAAATGCGCTGAGCACCTCAGTCTCCTTGCAGCTCCTTCAACGTTGGAGAGAACATATGATTTTGATGCCAATGCGTTCATGCCAATACTCGAGATCAGTCAAAAAACCGCTCCTAGCGTAATTGTTGATCTTCCAAATCAATGGAATGGGTGGACAAAACAGGTGCTGTCTTCAGCGGATGAGGTCATTATTACGGCTGAGCCGGAGCTTGCTAACTTGCGTAATGCAAAGAATCTGATCGACACGATCACGGAGATCCGTCCAAACGACAACCCTTGCAAATTAGTAATGAACAAAGTTGGCGTTCCTAAGCGAGCGGAAATTTCTGTCCCGGAGTTCGCGGGGGCTCTTGGTTTAGAAGTTTCAGCTACTGTCCCGTTCGACCCTGCGTTATTTAGTAAAGCTGCGAATAATGGGCAGATGATTTCTGAAGCTGACCCTAAGAGTCCGATAGTCAATTCGCTCCTTGAGCTAACACAAATTATCACTGGCAAAGCAGAAGTTCGAAGCGCCAAGAAGGGCGGATTGTCTTTCTTGAAAAACATCAGCCTCGGCAAGAAAAAGCAATAGATTAAGTTAGGTATCAGGTAAGCATTATGTTCGGAAAACGCGGTGGTAACTCAGATACTCCTGAACTCAAGCCAGTAAGTCCGGCTGCGCCATCGGTGCAGCCAGCAGCTGAAGCGCCGGTGCAGTCTACGGCGTTAGACGTAAAACCGGAATTGCCGAAAGCTCAAGCTCCTGCAATTGCGCCGGCGGCAGTTCATGTTGCAGCTCCTCCACCAAGCGAGAACGCGTCGGACAAAACCGAAGAATATTACGACACGAAAACCAGCATTTTCTCCGCTTTGATCGATACTATTGATTTAAGCCAGCTCTCCCAAATGGAACCGGAAGCGGCACGTGAGGAAATTCGGGACATTGTCAGCGATATTATCTCTATCAAAAACCTCGCGATGTCGATCGCCGAGCAAGAAGAGATTTTGCAGGACATCTGTAACGACGTCTTGGGTTATGGTCCACTGGAACCGCTTCTGGCTCGTGATGATATTGCCGATATCATGATCAATGGTGCAAAAGATGCATTCATTGAAGTGGAAGGCAAGGTGGAGAAGGCGCGCGTGCGCTTCCGCGATAACACGCAGTTAATGAACATCTGTCAGAGAATTGTTAGCCAGGTCGGTCGACGTGTTGATGAATCAAGCCCGATTTGTGACGCGCGTCTTGCAGACGGTTCTCGTGTGAACGTTATTGCCCCACCTCTGGCGATTGATGGGCCTGCTCTAACAATTCGTAAGTTTAAGAAAGACAAGCTTACCCTGGATCAGTTGGTAAAGTTTGGTTCAATTACCCCGGAAGGTGCAGACATTCTGCAAATCATTGGTAAGGTCCGGTGTAATACAATTATCTCTGGGGGTACGGGTTCAGGTAAGACAACGCTTCTTAACTGTATGAGTGCTTACGCCGGCGAAGAAGAGCGCATTATTACATGCGAAGACTCTGCAGAGCTACAGCTTCAGCAGCCCCACGTTGTGCGGTTGGAGACCCGGCCACCAAACCTTGAAGGCGAAGGTCAGATTACGATGACAGATCTTGTGAAGAACTGTCTGCGTATGCGTCCGGAACGCATCATCGTTGGTGAGGTTCGTGGCTCTGAGGTGTTTGACCTTCTACAGGCAATGAACACAGGTCACGACGGTTCAATGGGTACAATTCACGCCAACACACCGCGCGAATGTCTTAGCCGTATTGAATCCATGATCGCAATGGGCGGGTTCAATCTGCCAGCAAAAACCGTGCGCGAGATCATCGTTGGTTCCATTGATGTGATAATTCAGGCTGCGCGACTTCGCGATGGCTCACGTCGCATTACCCACGTAACAGAAGTCATCGGCTTGGAAGGTGATGTTATCACAACGCAAGATCTCTTCGTCTACAAGATTGATGGTGAAGACGCGAACGGCAAGATCATTGGTAAGCATGTGTCCACCGGCATTGGTCGTCCGGCGTTCTGGGATCGTGCGCGCTACTATAATGAAGAGGGCCGTTTGGCTGCAGCGCTTGATTCTGCAAATGAAGATAACCAATAGGAGCGGTCTATGTTTGGATTTGACCCGGATGTTCTGATTTTCACCGCTCTTGGAGCATTGGCGGTTTTTGCTGTCGCTTTTGTTTTTCTGCAACCATATATTTCTGCGGAAAGAACCCAAGAAAAGAAAATCAACAGCATTAAGCGCAACGAGCGTGATCGTGATGCAAGGATGAAGGCGGAAGCGCGCGTCGCAGATGCATCAAAACGCCGCCAGTCCGTCCAGAATTCACTGAAAGAATTGGAAGCCGGAACAGCTGCAAAGGACCCGAACAAACAAGGTCTTAAAGACACATTGCGTCAAGCTGGGATGAGCGTCACGATACCAAAGTTTTACATTTTCAGTGTGATTTTTGGGATCTTCTTCGCTTTTATGGTGCTTATTTTATCCGGAAATCCACTTGTTGCACTTGGTGGGCTGATTATCGGTATTTTGGGCATTCCACGATGGTACGTTGGTCGTAGACGCAAAAAGAGAATGAATGCATTTCTTATGGAATTCCCTAACGCGGTTGATGTTATTACACGTGGTATTAAGGCGGGCCTTCCACTCAACGATTGCCTGGGAATCATTGCGACCGAAGCAAAGGAACCCGTTAGAACAGAATTCAAAAGGGTTCTGGAGACCCAGCAAATGGGCGTGCCTATGACAGAGGCGATTTTGAAACTCTACAAGAATGTGCCGCTAACAGAAGCAAACTTCTTTGGGATCGTGATTTCGATTCAGCAAAGTGCTGGTGGTAATTTGTCAGAGGCATTGGGCAACCTGTCAAAAGTGTTACGGGATCGCAAAAAGATGAAAGCAAAGATTGTTGCCATGTCATCAGAAGCGAAAGCATCTGCAATGATTATTGGCGCTTTGCCGATTGCGGTGACACTGTTGATCTACATCACTACACCAAAATACATTCTGACATTATTCACCCACGAAACCGGACATTTGATTTTGCTGGGTTCTGCCGCGTGGATGTTTGTTGGAATTATGGTCATGAAATCCATGATTAACTTCGATTTCTAGACAAGAGCAAGGCTTGATCCAGGATGCTTAACCTACTTACATCGCTCGCTGATCCACAGGTGCTTATATCAGTGCTTGCTGCGGTGGCTGTTTTTGCCACTATCGTAACATTGGCAATGCCGGTGCTCCAAAAAGATGATTTTGGTAACCGCATGAAAACCGTTGCTATTGAACGGGATAAAATCCGAGCGCGAGAACGCGCACGCCTTGCTGAACAAGCCAAAAAAGGAAGTTTAAAGCAAACCAGTAACGGTTTTCTCCAGGATCTTGTTGACAAGTTGAAGCTGAAATCCGCGTTGGCGGATGATGGAACCGCAACCAGTTTGACCATGGCCGGTTATCGTCAGGCTTCACACCTGACAGTATTCCTTGCGCTTAGAGTTGGACTGCCCATTGTCTTTTGTGCTTTTGCACTATTCTATCTCTTCGTTATTTCCAACGAGGAACGCACCCCATTTATGAACTTTGCAGTTGCATTCTTTGCCATGGGTGCCGGTTTCTACCTGCCAACTATGCTATTGAAGAATAAGATATCAAAGCGTCAGCTGTCGATCCGTCGTGCTTGGCCAGACGCTCTGGACCTTATGTTGATCTGTGTTGAATCCGGCATGTCGCTTGAAGCGACCATGAAGAAAGTTGCGATCGAAGTTGGCATCCAGTCTTCAGAACTGGCCGAAGAGCTGACACTTACAACGGCAGAATTGTCCTATCTACAAGAGCGCCGTCAGGCGCATGAGAATTTCGCCAAACGAACCGGGCTTGAGCAGGTTAAAGCTGTGACCATGGCGCTTATCCAGGCGGAGCGATACGGTACACCTTTGGCGACTGCACTTCGTGCGCTTTCCCAAGAAAGCCGGGACATGCGTATGGCTGAGGCAGAAAAGAAAGCAGCGTCACTTCCGCCGAAATTGACCGTGCCGATGATCGTGTTTTTCTTGCCTGTATTGTTTGCTGTTATCCTTGGCCCCGCAGCGATCCAAATCTCAAACATTACAAATTAGGCCGTAGTCTCAAAAAAGCGATAGAAATGGCAGTGCAAAATGGCACAAACAGGCTAGAAACAGCCTGAAAAGCGCTGCCTTAGTCTCCTCTGCGTCGCTTCGCTTGCCTGCCGGCAATGGGTTAAAGGGCGTGACGATGCCGGTTGACGCCATTTTGCTGTCTTTCAGATATGGCAAATTTTCCCCACTAATTGCGTTGCAAGCACTTGCAAATGCGCTGCATTTCCTGCGCACTAGCGCCTGTTATCTGCGCAAATAGACATCCCAGCCATTTTAACCAAATGAATGGAGAACAAGTCTAGAGATCCGTCGCGATATACGGGTGGCTAGTGGCCATTATCAATTTGGGGAGAATACCCATTTCCAATCAGCGTCCCAATTGGAAAGCTGATTATTGAGTGTAGTAACTGGATTTAACAGCCGAATTTGCCGATCTACTTTGGTAGCCCATTACTGAGCAGCCTGGGCGCCTTCGTCCGTGTTCTTCAACAGGTTCCATGCACTTTGTTGCGACAGCATCTGGCGAAGGAATGCGATATTCTCTTCTGCTTCTGCACTTGGCAGTTCGCCTCGAGCGATGTTTTCAGCCTCTTGGAAATTACCTTGTAGGCCCACAACCAGGGCGAGGTTCTGCCTGACACGGCTGTCAGCGCCTGGGCGCCCAATCGCTTGTCTAAGATAGGTTTCCGCAGCGCGCAGATCGCCAGTCAACACGTAGGACATGCCAAGATTAGAAAGAATGGATGGCTCACCCGGAGCAATATCAAGCGCTTTGCGATAATGAACTCTTGCTTGCTCTGATTGATCAAGCTGATCCAAAATTGCGCCTTGAGCTGAAAGCAATTTCCAATCAGGTCTGTCTGGTCGCTGAGCGCGTTGAATGACTTTCAAAGCTTTTTTGAAATTGCCTGTAGCTGCCAACGCTTTGCCATAGGCGGAGAGGACAGCGTTATCTTCTGGGTGTTTGATAACAACCTGCTGCATCACGGCCAAGGATTGTTCGTTTCTGCCCGTTAGACGAAGAACGTTTGCGTACGCCAATCCAACATTTCGGTCACTTGGCTTACGATCATATTGTGAACCCAACCTAGCTGTAACTTGCTGTAATTCTTGAACAGACATTTGCTCAAGGCTTTTGCCATTTGCGCGGATTGACCCCGTCGTTGTTGGATCTTTCGCACAGGCAGAAAGGGCAAGCATGCAGGCGACTGCCAGTGCTGTATAACTTGATGACTTCGAAAAACGCTGTTTCTGCATGGTCAATTGGCCCGTTTCGTTACACAATGCGCCCGTGAGGACTTTGATTCTCCTAAATAAATATTCTGTTAACCCTAATGCTTGGTTAACAACCGACCGTGTTTTGCGCAGGAATTGAATTATGAGCACTCAACCATTTGTGAAATCTTCAGCAAAGGCTGTTTCCATCAAAGCCGTTACGAAAAACGACGTCACCGCCAAGAGCGGCATATTGACAGCGACGCAGCGCAAGTGGGCTGCGGCAAACGGCTTTGAAGGAAAGTCGGGGGAAGTGCTCATCGTCCCGTCAGACAAAGGTGAAATAGAGCAAGTTTTGTTCGGATATTCAGCATCAGACAATCCAATGCAAGTGGGTGCGCTTGCTGCAAAATTGCCGAAAGGCGTCTATGCATTGGATGAAGGGTTTACTGAACGTCATCTAGCATGTGTCGGCTGGGGTTTGGGTGGATATTCTTTTGCACGATATCGGAAATCAAACTCCGGTCAGCCCAAGCTGGCACTACCAAAAGGAATTGATGCTGCGGCTGTTCAACGTGAAGTCGACGCCAGTTACCTCGCACGAGATCTGATCAATACACCCGCCAACGATATGGGACCCGATCAACTCGAAGCGGAAATCCGTAAGATCGGTAAGGCAAACAAAGCAAGTGTATCAGTTACAAAGGGCGATGCCTTACTTAAAAAGAATTTCCCAATGATCCATGCCGTTGGCCGCGCCAGTGTAGAGGCTCCGCGGTTGATTGATCTTAAATGGGGGAATGCGAAGCACCCCAAAGTTACATTAGTGGGCAAAGGTGTGATCTTCGATTCTGGTGGCCTCAACATCAAGCCTGGAAACTCCATGGCATTGATGAAAAAGGACATGGGTGGAGCAGCAAACACAATTGCACTTGCGAAAATGATTATGGAAGCAAACCTGCCGGTTCGGTTGCGACTTCTCGTGCCCGCGGTTGAAAATGCGATATCAGGAAACGCATTCCGGCCCGGAGACATTCTGCCAAGCCGTAAAGGCATTTCGGTAGAGATCGGCAACACGGATGCAGAGGGGCGTCTTATCTTGGGAGATGCTTTGGCATTGGGTGATGAAGAAAAGCCCGATCTGATGATTGATATGGCAACGCTAACAGGAGCGGCGCGTGTTGCCCTTGGGCCTGATCTGCCGCCCTATTATACAGATGATGATACTTTTGCCGCTGAGATAGATGATGCTTCACAAGCAGTGCTCGACCCGCTATGGCGTATGCCGCTCTGGGACCCTTACCAAAAAATGCTGGCCTCTAAGGTTGCTGATGTGAACCATATCTCTACGGGTGGTTTTGCCGGTTCAATTACAGCAGCGTTGTTTCTGTCACGATTTGTAGAAAATGCTAAGACTTGGGTGCATTTTGATATTTATGGGTGGACTCCAACTGCCAAACCGTGGGCGCCAGTGGGGGGTGAGGCGCAAGGGATTAGAGCCTTGTTCAAGGCAATCTCAGAGCGATACTAAATTTGATTTCGCACCCGAAATGACGATAAGTTCGCTCCATGAACTCTGTATCAATTTCCACCGGCGCGGCATTACGTTTATGGCATCAGGTAGCATTTGCCCTTGTAAAAGATGGCGACCGTGACCTTACGCAAAGACAAATGGCTATTTTGTTGGAAGTTTATTTAACGCCTCCGCCGCATACTGTGCGAGACTTGGCTGCTAAACTGGATGTCACAAAGCCGGTGATTACCCGCGCCCTCGATACGATGGGGCGAATGGGATTGGTAACGCGTCGGCGCGATGACAATGATAGAAGAAATGTACTCGTGCAGCGCACGGTTGATGGATCCAACTATGTTGAACGGCTGGGTGATCTGCTCACTGAGAAGGCTGGAGAAGTGTGAAAATGTCAAAATTGCCTAAGCTTGATCCGCTTGATCGCCGCCTCAATGTACTGGATGCAAACGGCGCTCCTATCAAAACACAAGGCAAACCGGCGAGCATTCGCGTTGCGTTTACGGAATTGCGCAAAGAGCCGGATATGGCATGCAGCATCGACACTCAAGTGATGTTTGGTCAGCGTGTCAGTGTTTATGAAACGCAAGGTGAATGGGCCTTGGTGCAAGCAGAGCGTGATGGCTATGTGGGGTGGCTTGAAGAGAAAACACTCGATCATAAGCCTGTCCAATCAACCCATCTGGTTTCTGCCCCGCGTACGTTTTTCTATCCCGAGCCTGATCTGAAACTACCGCATAAAGGCATGCGCTCCATGGGTAGCGAACTCACCGTGGTTGGCGAAGCAGAGACCCGCGGAACCCGGTACGTTCTTCTCGCAGGTGGCGAAGCGGTTATTGCCGGGCACATACGCCCAAAAGACCAATATGCGGATGATTATGTATCGGTTGCTGAAACACTCATGTTAACGCCATATTTATGGGCGGGGACCACGGCATTCGGGATTGATTGCTCCGGCTTTG